>NZ_JAQYXC010000244.1:0-58986 GCF_036322365.1 Streptomyces sp. SP18CS02 | reverse complement strand
TGCAGCAGACCGATCGACGGGACGCCGTTGATGGCGTTGATGTCCCAGTTGTTGATCGCGTTCGGGTTACCGCTGGACTCCCGCATGATGTTGCGGTGGATGCCCTCGTAGGTGCCCGGGATGTTGTTCTTCTTCATGATGTCGAGTGCCTCGCGGATCCAGCCGTCGAGGTTGTTCGCGTAGGTCGTCGCCTTGGCCGGCGCCGCCGCCTGGACGGCGGGGGCGGACGCGCTCAGGGTGGTGGCGCGCGCCGAGCGGTCAGCACGCTCCGTCGCGGTGGCCTTGCCCGCGGCGGCCTTGGTGTTGATGGTGAGCTTCAGGCCGGGCCGGATGTGGGCCGGATCGTTCCCCACGACGGCCCGGTTGTCCTGGTAGAGCTTCTTCCAGCCACCGCTCATCGCATACTTCTGAGCGATTCCGGAAAGCGAGTCACCCGCGATCACGGAATAGGTGACCGGCCCCGCCTTTTTCGCAGTCTGGACCGTTGCCTTTTCGATCGCTACCGCCTTAGGGGCGACCTGCGGGGTGACTGCTCCCGCGCTGGTCGCACCGATCACCGGCAGGGCCAGGGCGGCTCCTCCGGCACCGAAGGCGGCGAGACCGCGGGCGAACGGGTTGCTCTTGGGACGACGGTGTCTGCCACGCATGGCGATTTCCTCTCCTGCGCCTGCGAGGTGAGCTGTCGGGTTCGAGCAGGAGATGCCCGGCCGCGGCACACACGGCTTCACCCCGAGCCGCTCCGGGAACCGGAACGGCGGCAAACATGGGTTCCCCGCTCCTGCCGGACGTGTGGGTGGGTGCGATGCCCGGACGGCGGCAGGATTCGGCGGTCCATCCGGATGGGGGTGACCGTAAACGAAGAAGAACAGCGAAAACAAGGTCTTGATTCACAAGGGCAAATGAATTCGTAGATCGAAATAAAAGGATCACCAACTCCCCCAATCCCCCTTTGTCCAACTCTCCCCGGCCCCAGCACACTTGACTTCACGACAGCCCCACCGGAGCGAAATCCCCAGTGACCCACATCACTGCCCGCGGCCACTCGCCCCCCGCCTCCCAGCAAAAGCCGCGTCATGCCATTAAACGCCATAGACAGTGCTATATAGGCATTTTTAAGGTAAGCCGACAAAAGCAGCTAACCGGACATCTCCCATGCGCGGCCACGGCGGGACCGGACGACGGGGGCCCGGCCGAGGTCTTCGCGCCGGCCGGCCGGGAGACCGCGGGCCGCGCCGGATACCAGGTCCGCCTCGCCGGTCCGGTGGCCGGCGAGGTCCGCACGTCGGCAGGTGTGCGGCTGGTCGCCGACGTGGCCTTCGACGATGTCGGCCGGGAGGTGAACACCCTCATCGTGCCGGGCGCGGTCGAGATGTCCGACGGCGCGCTCCGGCCCCGTGTGACAGCTCGGTCGTGGCGTGGGTGCGGAAGACGGCGCCCCACGCCCGGCGCGTCGCGCCGGTATGCGCGGGCGAGCGCCTGCTGGCGGCGGCCCGGCTGCTGGACGGGAGGACGGTGACCACCCACTGGCCGACCGCCGCCCGGCCCGCCGGGCCGTCGCCCTGACCACCGTCACCGATCCGATCGGCTTCGTCGTGCCGACCGTCGACGCCCTGCGCGCCTGAGCCGTTCGGCGCCCCTGAGCCGTTCGGCGCGCCCCGGCCGGAGACCGGCCCCGCGTCCGCATCGGCCCCGGCGGCGTACCCGAGCTCCCGCCCGTCCCGGACCCCACACGGGGCGTCGCCCAGGTCCGGCGCGTCGCGGCGGCGCCGTACGGACCAGGGCGCGGCCGTCCTCCGTGGCGCCCGGGTGCGCGGTGCGGAGACCGGACGACGGGTACGGGACGGACGCCGGTCCGACGGTGGCCCGTGGGGCACGGTGTCAGGTGGGCGCCCCACGGGCTGCTGAGGGGCTACGGCACGGAGGTGATGCGGGTGACGGCCCGGAGCGTCAGCTCGCGGTCGTGGGGAGCGTCATCCAGGGCGCGGTGCGGGGTCGGGCCTTCGATGAGCGCGTCCAGTCGGCGGGCGGTGCCGGCGTCGAAGTGCCGTTCGAGGACGCGGCGGCCCGCAGCATCCACACCTGGGTCAGTTGCCGGTGTTCGGGGCGGCGGGCGGCGAGGGTGTACAGCTCCTGGCCGAGGACCATGTCGCGGCGCGGACCCTCGGAGCGCACGAACGTACGCTCCGAGGTCTCCGCTTGGCGCCCCCGGTGCCCGGCCGACGACGCGGGCGGCACGAGCGGGCGGGGCCTCCGGCCCTGCCGGACGGGGTGCGCGCCAACGCCACCCGGCAACCCCACGCGCTTTTCGGCCCGGGATACCAGACTTCTCACGCGCATGCCATTCGAAAGAGTGAGCATGGCTCACTTGTGCTGCCACGAACGGATCAGCCTGCCCATACTGCGAGGTCGGTCGAACACACGATGGAGGGGACGTCATGACGGGCAAGGCGCAGAATCCCGAACGGGCCTGGTCGAGGCGGCAGGCGCTGTCCGGTCTGGCGGCCACCGCGATCGGCGGCTGGACCGTGGTGGGAGCGGTGCGACCGGGACAGGCGCGGGCCGCCGGCGTCGTGGCGCCCGCGGGCTTTCCCCCGCACCTCGATGTGTACCGGCGCGTATTCGAGAACTGGGCCGGGGAGATCCGCACCGAGCCGCTGTGGACCTGCTCCCCCCGCACCGGGCAGGAGGTGGCCGAGGTCTGCGACTGGGCCCGGGAGCTGGGGTGGAAGGTACGCCCGGTGGGCCGACGGCATGGATGGTCCCCGCTGGTCGTCGCGGACGGAACCCGGGACGACGCCCGGGTGGTGCTCGTCGACACCACCCGCCATCTGACGGGGATGTCGCTGGGGCCGGTGGCGGCGGACGGTTCCGCCGCGGTGCGCGTGCAGGCCGGCGCGCTCATGGAGGACCTGCTGGAGTTCCTCGGCGAGCGGCGTCTGGGCGTCACGGCCTGTCCGGCGCCGGGAGACCTCTCGGTCGGCGGGGCCCTCGCGATCGGCGCGCACGGCACCGCCGTACCGGCCGCGGGCGAGCCGGCTGCCGCGGGGAAGGGCTTCGGAACGCTCAGCAACCTGGTCACGGAGCTCACGGCCGTGGTGTGGGACGACGCGGCAGGAGCGTACGCGGTCCGCTCCTACGACCGCGCCGACCCCGACTGCGCGGCCCTGCTGACCCACCTGGGGCGGGCCTTCGTCGTGGAGGCCGTCCTGCGCGTCGGGCGGGACGACAACCTGCGCTGCCGTTCCTACCTGGACATTCCGTCCCGGGACCTGTTCGCCGCGCCGGGTTCGGGGGTTCCGGCGTCGCGAACGCTCTCCGGGTTCCTCGACGCCACCGGACGGGTGGAGGCGATCTGGTTCGCGTTCACCGACCGGCCCTGGCTCAAGACGTGGAGCGTCACCCCGAACCGCCCTCTGGCCTCCCGGAGCGTGACAGAGCCCTACAACTACCCCTTCTCCGACAACATCCCCGAACCCGTCGCCCGCCTGGCGGGCCAGGTCTTCGCCGGGTCCTGGGCCGGCGCGCCGCTGTTGGGCCAACTGCAGTACCTCATCGCCAAGATCGGGCTGACCGGCGACATCACCGACGTCCTCACCTCCCCCACCCTGATCCGCGATCTGCTCACCGCCGATGTCATCACCCATCTGCTCGCCGGGGGACTCCGGTCGGACCTGTGGGGTCCCTCTCGCGACCTGCTCCTCTACATCCGGCCCACCACGCTGCGGGAGACGGCCAACGGTTACGCCCTCCTCACCCGGCGCGAGGATGTGCAGTGGGTGGTGCACCAGGTCACCGGTCACTACAGCGGTCTGCTGGAGGAGTACGCCGCCCGGGGGCTGTACCCCGTCAACGGGCAGGTGGAGATCCGGGTCACCGGGACCGACGACCCCGCGGTCTCCATGGTCCCCGGCGCACAGCCGCCGCTGCTGTCGGCGGTGCGCGCCCGCGCCGACCGCCCCGACTTCGACACGGCGGTGTGGTTCGACGTCCTGAGCGACCCGGCGACCCCCGGCCTGCACAGCTTCTGCCGGGACATGGAACGCTTCCTCTTCGACACCCTCGACGGCGACCGCGCGACCGTCCGCGTGGAGTGGTCCAAGGGCTGGGCCTACACCGACACCGCCGCGTGGGCCGCGTCCGACATCCTCACCGAGGCCGTCCCGGCCAGCCACCGGGCCGGCGGCGGCCCCGGCTGGGACAGCGCGCGTGACACGCTCAACCGCCTCGATCCGCACCGGGTCCTCACCACGCCACTGCTGGACACCCTGCTGCCCTGACCGTCGCGGGACACCCCTCTAAGGGGTGTCCCGCCCGTCCGGGATGAGGTGCCGCATGGTTTCGGCGGCGCGTACGGCGGCGTCGGCGCAGCAGTTGTTGAACAGGACGTGCACCCGCGCCGCCCGGTCGGCCAGGGAGTCCAGCCGGGGCAGCCACTCCTTGAGCTCCCCCTCCGCATACGTGTGGCGGAAGCGCTCCTCCTTGCTTCCCGTCCCCCAGGCGGGGTTGCGGCCGTGGAAGCGGACCACCGCGAGCTCCGCCGAGGTGACCGGTGCGACCGGGGGTACGGAGGTGGGCAGGCTCTGCGCCGTGTCCACGGCCACGGCGGTGGCGTGCAGGTCCGTCAACAGGGCCGTGGTACGGGCCGCCTGGTCGCAGCGCCACCAGTCCGGGTGCCGGAACTCCACCGCCATGGGCCAGTGGGCGGCGCGTTGCCTGGTGCGGTGCAGGATGGCCTCCGCGTGGGCCCCGGGGGCGAACCACGGCGGGAACTGGAACAGCACGGTGCCCAGCCGGCCGGCCTGCCGCAGCGGTTCGAGGCCGCCGCTGAAGCGCTTCCAGACCTCGCCGAGGAGCTCCGGATCGCTGCTGTCGTGGCCCCTGAGGTCCGCCGGCAGGGCAGCCGTCCGGGTCGGGTGGCCGGTGAGCAGGGAGAACGCCTTGACGTCGAAACGGAAGCCCGGTGGGGTGCGTTCCGCCCACAGCAGGCTGTTCCGTGTGCTGGGAAGTCCGTAGTAGGTGGCGTCGACCTCGACGACGGGGAACCGTTCGGCGTAGTGCCGCAGACGCCCCTCCGGATCGCGCCGCTCCGGTGGGTACCACCCGCTGCCGACAAGCGCCTTGTCCGTCCAGGAACACGTACCGATCATGATCTCGTTCGGCTGTCGCATGCCGTCCGCCTACCCGCTCGGGGCGCCGGCAGCGGGCGGCCCACGACGATCGTGGCGGCCATGTCCGGCGCGGGCGGCGAAGTACCGCCGACCCGTGCGGTGTTGCCGGTCGTCCGACGCCAACCCCGGGGAGAAGCAGACCGGTTGGCGCCGACGGGTGCGGGTCCGGTCGTCGGGCGGCGCCCCGAAAGGCCCGGCCGCCGGTGAGCCGGTACGGGGCCGAGGCCCCCGCCACCCTCCGGGGCCCTGCCCACCGCGTCGCCGCCGGTCGTCGTCGCCGTGTGAAGGCCCGCCCGGTCGGGAGCCGCGAAGGCCCGCCCGGTCGGGTGCCGCCCACCTCGCCCGGCCGTTCCGCCGAACCGGCGCGGGCCGGCTTTCGATCGGCCGCCCGGCCGTTCCGCCGAGGCGACCGGGCGCACGTGGCCGCCGTGCCGGGGCGGTCGCGGCTGTTGTCACCCGGGGTGCCCGTCGGCACGCCGCGGCGGCCGGCACCGGCCCCAAAACCGCGCACCGCGGGCACCGGCCACTACAGGGCCACCAGCGCGCTGAGTGGAACACGCCACCGGGGGCGCGCAGGCTGGACCCATGCGGTCACCGTTCCGTTCCGCCGCTCCGCCAGGAGACGGCGGCTCAAGCCGGGTCTTCCTCAGGGTCGCGCAGTGCGTGCCTTTCGCCCTCGCGCTGCTCGTGGTGGGGATGGAGCTCACGCCCGCGCACGTGGTGTACACCGGGCCCCTCCTCACCGCGACGCCGGCTCTGGCCGCGGTGACGATGGGCCCGAAGGGCACGATCTCGGCGGCGCTCACCGCTCTGCTCGTGAGCGTGATCACCGCCACGCACAACCAGGCGTGGGGCACCCAACAGGTCTACACCAACGTTCTGGCGATCGTCCTGGTCTCCGCCGCGAGCGTCATGACCAGCAGCGCCACGCACGCGCGCAGGCGGAGCGAACTCAACCAGGTCCGGCGCATCGCCGAGGCGGCCCAGCGGGTCCTCCTGCGCCCCGTGGCCGGCCGGCTGGGCCCGGTGCGAGCGGCCAGCCTGTACCTGGCCGCGGAAGCGGGCGCGCAGATCGGAGGTGATCTGTACGAAGCGGTACGGACACGTTTCGGAGTCCGGATGATCATGGGAGACGTCCGGGGCAAGGGGCTGCCCGCCGTGCGCTCGGCCGCTGCCGTCCTGGGCGCCTTCCGGGAGGCCGTGCATTACGAGCAGGACCTGGTGGAGGTCATGGCCCACTGTGCGGCCGCCCTGCGCCGGGAGCGCGCCATGCCGCGCGGTGTCGGCCAGGACGAGGAGGATCCGGCCGAGGGTTTCGTCACCGCGCTGGTGGCGGAGGTCTGCGACGGCTCCATGGTCCGTGTGGTCAACCGTGGCCATCCGCCTCCGCTGCTGCTGCACCAGGGACGGGTCCATCTCCTGACGCCCGCCTCGCCCCTGCCCCCCTTGGGCCTGGAGGAGTTCCTCACAGGCCCCGCCGCCGCTCCGGAGAGCTTTCCGTTCGCGCCCGGTGACCGTCTGGTGCTGTACACCGACGGTGTGGTCGAGGCCCGTGACGACGACGACGTCTTCTTCTCCCTGCCCGGACCCGTGGAGGCGGCACCCGCCTCCAGCCCGTCGGAGCTCCTGGAACTGCTGCACCAGGCGCTGCTCCGCCACACCGAGGGCCACTTCACGGACGATGTCGCGGTCCTTGTCGTCGACCGGCTCGACGAGGAGGCGGACCGGTAGGCGACCCGGCGGACCGGTAGGCGATCGACCGGGCCGATAGGCGATCGACCGGGCCGGATCCGCCGCCTCACGTACCTTCCGGACCTCTCGTCCACCCCAGGGACCGCTCCACGGCCCGTTTCCAGTTGCCGTACTCCGCCGCCCGCCGTGCGGGGTCCATGTCCGGCATCCATCGGGCCGCCCGGTGCCAGTTGCGGCGCAGGACTTCCAGGTCGGCCCAGTATCCGGAGGCCAGGCCGGCGGCGTACGCGGCCCCCAGGGAGACGGTCTCGGCCGCCATCGGTCGCACCACCGGCACGTCCAGGACGTCCGCCAGGATCTGCATGAGGAGATGGTCGGACGTCATGCCGCCGTCGACCTTGAGCTCCTTGAGGGTGAGCGAGGAGTCCGCGTTCATGGCGTCGACGACCTCGCGCGTCTGCCAGCCGGTGGCCTCCAGCGCGGCCCTGGCCAGGTGTCCCTTGGTGATGTACGAGGTGAGGCCGACGATGACGCCCCGCGCGTCGCTGCGCCAGTGGGGCGCGAACAGACCCGAGAACGCCGGGACGATGTAGCAGCCCCCGTTGTCCTCCACCGTGCGCGCCAGGGTTTCGATGCCCGGCGCGCTGCTGATCAGCTCCAGACGGTCACGGAACCACTGCACCAGGGCCCCCGTGACGGCGATCGGCCCCTCCAGCGCGTAGCACGCGGGGCGATCCCCGATCTTGTACGCGACGGTGGTGAGCAGCCCGTTGCGGGACCGCACGACGTCGGTCCCGGTATTGAGCAGCAGGAAGCTCCCGGTCCCGTACGTGCACTTCGCCTCGCCCGGGGAGAAGCAGGTCTGGCCGAAGAGTGCGGCCTGCTGGTCACCGAGCGCGGCCGTGATGGGCATACCCGGCAGCACCGAGCGGTCCTCGCCGTACGTTTCCGCGGAGGACCGTATCCCGGGCAGCATCGCGCGCGGGATCCCGAAGAACTCCAGCAGCTGCTCGTCCCACCGGAGCGTGCGCATGTTCATGAGCATGGTGCGGCTGGCGTTGGTCACGTCGGTGATGTGACGGCCGCCGTCCGTGCCGCCGGTCAGATTCCAGATCAGCCAGGTCTCCATCGTGCCGAACAGCACCTCGCCGTCCCTGGCCCGCTGTTCCAGCCCGGCCACGTGGTCGAACAGCCAGCGGATCCGAGGCGCGGAGAAGTAGGTCGAGGGAGCCAGGCCGCAGCGCTCCGTGAAGAAGTCGTCACCGGGGTCGTTCCTCAGCTCCTCTACGAGCGGAGCGGTGCGGGTGTCCTGCCAGACGATCGCTCTGCCCAGGGGGGATCCGGTGCGCGGGTCCCAGAGCACCGTCGTCTCGCGCTGGTTCGCGATCCCCAGGGCGGAGACCGCGTCGACGGCGATGTCGGCGCCGGAGAGGGCTTCGGGCACGACGCGCCGCAGATTGCGCCAGATCTCCACGGCGTCGTGCTCCACCCAGCCGGGTCTGGGGAAGAACTGCTGGTGCTCACGCTGGGCGACGGACACCAACCGTCCCCCGTGGTCGAACAGGATGCAGCGGGTGGAGGTGGTGCCCTGGTCGATGGACATCACGTACCGTCCGACCATGATCCGGACCGCCTTCCGATGCGTCGGGACCGAGAGGCCCATGGCCTACCAGCGGAAAGCCCCCAAATCTCGTGAGACCGCCCGGGCCGCCTCACGGAGCAGTGTGATCAGCCTCGGTTCGGGCCGGCCCGCGGCGTCGCAGATCCTCTCGACCGGGCCCGACAGCCCGATCGCGCCCACCGACAGACCGCCGTGTCCCCTGATCGGCGCGGCGACACCGGCGTCGCCCATGCTCATCTCCTGGATCTCACCGGCCCACCCGTTCTCCCGGATCTCGGCGAGTGCCCGGTTGAGCACCTCGGGGTCGACCAGGGTGTGCCGGGTGTACGACTCCAGACCGGCGTCGAGCACCGACTCCACGGTTACGGTTCCGAACGCCAGCAGGACCTTGCCGAGCGCGGACGCGTGCAGGGGCAGCAGGTCTCCCACGTCCAGGGTCTGGAGCGTGTCGTCCGGCCGGAAGACATGGTGGATGATCAGGACCTTGCCCTCCAGCGGGGTGCCCAGGCGTACCGCCTCGCCGCTGCGGGCGGCCAGGGCGTCGGCCCAGTTGATGGAGCGCGAGCGCAGCTCGTTGACGTCCAGGTAGCTGGTGCCGAGGTGCAGCAGTGCCGCCCCGAGCTGGTACTTGCCCGTCGCCGCGTCCTGCTCCACGAAATCGACGTGCTGGAGGGTGCGCAGGATGCCGTGCGCCGTACCCTTGGCGAGCCCCAGCGACGCGGCCACCTCGCCCAGCCCGAGCCGGCGAGGGCCGCCGGCGAGCAGGCGGAGAATCGCCGCCGCCCGTTCGATCGACTGGACGGGACCGGCCATACCGCGATTCTAGGTCCGGCAGCACGGGCCCGCATGGGTCATGACGTGATGTTTTTTCCTGATTTCACCTGCTGTTCGGTAATGCCGACCGGAATTCATTGACCTGCCTCCTCCCCCTTCGTAACGTGCGTGGTCGGCGACAACCGTCGGCACCGCTCGTCAAGGAGGGCAGATGACCGTTCAGCTCACCAGCGTCGGCCCCACGCCGGTCGTCCACGTCTGTCCAGTGCCCCACGCGGCGGGTGCTGTGCCCACGGTGCGCGGGCAGGTCCGCGCCGTGCTCTCCGAATGGGGTCTGTCGGCGGATGTCACCATGGACGTGCTCGTGGTGGTGTCGGAGCTGCTGACGAACGCGCTCGTGCACGCCCTGCCACCGGCGACGCTGCGGTTGTCCTGGGTGCGCGTCGAGGGATGCCGAGCACTGCGCGTCGAGGTGTCCGACGCGGGACCCTCCCTCACGGCCGACGCGGACACCGCCCCGGACCCGGACGAGCACGGCCGGGGAATCGGCATCGTCACGGCCCTGTCGGCGCGCTGCGGCATACGGATCCACCCCGGCGGCATCACCCACTGGGCTGATCTGCACGCCGCCTGAGTGATTTTCTTTCCGGGCGGGGGCGAGGACGAGGGCCTGGCGAGGGCCCGGGTCCGCGGGGACGGCGGCGGACGCCCGGGGCACCGGCCGGGTCGAACCGGGTCCGGCCATCGCCGGCACGGTCGCGAGGAGCTGCCCGGACTCCTCCCCGCCCCTGACACAGCCCCGTCACCCGGACGGCCTCCGCGAGAGATCGGCTCGCCACCCGCGGACCGGCGGCCCCGTCCGGCCCCACCGGACGGACCGATGGGCCCGGCCGAACCGAACGGTACGGCGGAACACCGACGGCCCGAGGCGTCGCGATCGGCCCATGCCACAATGGCCGCATGGTTCCCGCTCGAAAGGCACATGCCGCGTAGACGGCCGACGCCCCTTCGCTCCGCACGATGGCGGTACCGCGGAGGCGCCCCCGTCCGGCACATCAGCGGCATCTCCGCGCGGACCCGTGCGGCGATCCGGCGTGTGGAGGCCGAGGGACTCGGCCCTGACGCCGTCGCGATCGCCCTGGCCCGGTACCACCGCTACCTCGATCCCCCCGGCCCGTGGCGCCCACCGAGGTACGACGAGGACTGGGGCTACCCCGACGACCACTCCGAGCACTGCGTCTGCCCGGTCTGCGCGCGAGAAACGCTTCAGGGTGCTCTGGAGGGCCTGCCAGGACGCGGCCGTGAGGATCTGGAACGCCTCGTCCTCCGGCTGGACGAACGCTTCCGGCGCCGCACCGTTCCCCTGCCGCCCGACCGGCTGAGCCCGTGGGCGGCGGAGGCGTGGTGGCGGGGACGGGTCATGGAGGACTGGTGGCGGACGTGAAGGCCCCGGCGGCCCCTTTCAGGGCCGTCCCGCTCGCGACTTCACCCGAGGCCCGGGCTCCCGGGCACGCCCGGCACCCCCGCCCACCCGGACGTCGGGTGCCGCGCCCGCCCGCCCCCGGCGCGGGGAGCGAGGTGCCCGCCGCTCCCTCCGGCAGAGGCGGGTGAGCCCGGCACGGGTTCAGGACGGGTACGGCAGCAGCCCCGCGTCGGTCCGCTCCCAGGCCGCCCGCAGGGCCGCCAGGCGCTCCGGCTCCGCCGACGCCTTGTCCGCCTGCTCGCGGGCGTCCTCGGTGAGCCGGAACAACTGGTCCTTGCCGCCCGCGCCCCGGTAGTACTTCCACTCGCCGCGCCGCAGTGCCCGTTCACCCCGCACGCGCCAGAACAGGTCGCGGCGCGGCGCCCGTTCGCCGCGCAGCAGGTACCCGGCCAGGCTCGCGCCGTCCAGGGGGTGGGCCGGATCGGGACGGGCGCCCGCCACCTCCAGGAGCGTCGCCGTCCAGTCCGGCGTGAAGACCGGCTCCTCGCTGACCTGTCCGCCGTCGATCCTGGCGGGCCAGCGCACGAGGGTCGGTACGCGTATGCCGCCCTCCTTCAGCGAGGACTTGTTGCCCGAGAGCGGCCAGTTGTACGAGAAACGCTCGCCACCGTTGTCGCTGGCGAAGACGACCAGTGTGTCCTTCTCCTGGCCCGACCGCCTCAGCGCGGCCAGTACCTCACCGACCGAGCGGTCCAGGTCCTCGACCATCTCCCGGTACTTGTCGATCGAGCCGCCGTCCTGATGCCACAGCGCGCCTCTGTCGCCCGCCTTGATCCGCCGTACGATCTCCGCGCTCGCCTCCTCGTCCCCGTCGGCGATCCACGGCCAGTGCGGAGTGGTGAAGTTGAGGTTCAGCAGCCAGGGGCCCTCGTGCTCGCGCTGCACGTAGTCGACGGCCCGCTCGGTGAGGATCCGCGTGTAGTACCGAAGGTCCTTGTACTGCGCGTCGCCCTCATAGAGGTCGTACTCCCCGCCGAGCCCCAGCTTCGAGTAGTACTCCAGCGCGCCCCCGAAGTTGCCGAAGAACTCGTCCCAGCCCGACCGTGTGGGGCTGTAGTCGGGGAGATAACCGCAGTGCCACTTGCCGATCAGCGCGGTCGCGTAGCCGGCGTTCCGCAGCAGGGAGGCGAGCGTCGGGTGCGTCGGCTCCAGGCCCACCGTCCGGTCGGCGATCGGTTCGGCGAGCCCGCCCTTCGTGCGCCCGGGGAAGCGCCCCGTGTAGAGACTGAAGCGGGTCGGGGAGCAGGTCGCGGAGCCGGAGTAGGCGTCGGTGAAGCGGACGCCCTGCCGGGCGAGCCGGTCGAGGTTCGGCGTACGGATGTGCGGCGATCCGTACGAGGAGAGGTCGGCCCAGCCGAGGTCGTCACCCAGGATGAACAGGATGTTGGGCCGCTTCGAGCGACGTCCGGGGGCCGCCCGGAAGGGCCGCTCCCCCGGGGGTTCGGCGGAGGCTGCTGCCGGTACGGCCCCGAGGCCGATCGTCGCGGCGCCCGCTCCGACGGCACCGCCGAAGGCACGCCGGGACAGCTTCTTGTCGTGCGAGGTCACAGGTTCTCCAAGAGGAAAGGCCCACCGGGGTTCTCCGAAGGGGAAAGGCCCGCCGGCGGCCCGTGGCGGCGCGGCGCAGCGCCCGGCCGGGGCCGGAGCAAGGCGGTGGGAACAGCGGGGAAAGGCTGCGGGAAAGGAGGCAGGCGTGGGTCGCGCGTGTTTACGGGCGGGCGCGCCTACACGCAGCGACAGATGGCGCTCGCGACACGGACCAGGTCGACGTGGCGGCGCTCCACAAGCGTGACCGAGATGTCACCGAGGGGCTGCATGGGCCAGGATCCTGGCCGAGTGATCACGCACCTGTCAATGATCGTCCCGCCTGGTGGACAGCGGTACGGACATGCCTGGGGGCGCTCGCGGGGGCGACGGAGCGGTACGGCGGCGTCCTCCCGCCGTGGTGCGTCGGCGCTCGCACCCGGGGCGGGCAGGGAACCGTCCGGCCCCCTGGGCCGATGTCGGTGCCCCCTCCTGGGCAGGCGTCCTCCTACACTGGTTCACGACGCGACGGTCTCCGGAGCAGGCATGCACACCTCCCAGCCGTCCGGGATGCCGGACGACGCACCCGAAGGGCTGTTCGATCTCGATGAGATCCGTACAGGCCCGGTCCGACCCGGACCCGCAGGACCACTGTTCCGCGACTCCCCGCAGGCCCGCCGGATGCTGTCGGTACGGGAGATCCGCGCGGAACCGGCCGCAGCGGCGTCCCCGAGGGGCAGGAGGATCCTGGCGGGTTTCCCCGACGCCGAGGTGATCGCCACCGATTCCCACTGGCGCATCCCGGATCTGCACGGCAACAAGGGGAACGCCGAACGCTGGGTGCGGATCAAGAGCACCGTCCTGGTGCTGGGCGAGAAGAAGACCCTGACCGTGCGGCCCAACGGCCGTTCGGCGGACTGGATCGCTCCCGCGGCGGCCAACGGATGCGCCATGGCGTGCGCCTACTGCTACGTTCCGCGGCGCAAGGGCTACGCCAATCCGATCACGGTCTTCACGAACATCGACCGCATCATCGCCCGCATCGGACGACACGTCGCCGGACAGGGGCCGAAGAGGGAGCCCAATCAGTGCGACCCGAGCGCCTGGGTCTATGACATCGGGGAGAACAACGACTGCTCGGTCGACGCGCTGATCAGCGAGAACACCGCCGATCTGGTGCACGCCTTCACCCGGTGGCCCACGGCGAAGGCGTCGTTCGCGACCAAGTTCGTCAACCCTGACCTGCTGCTGCTCGACCCCCGGGGCCGGACCCGGATCAGGTTCTCCGTGATGCCCCCGGACGATTCACGTCTGCTCGACATCCGCACCAGTCCCGTCGAGCAGCGGATCGCCGCCGCCGCGGACTTCCTCGACGCGGGCTACGAGGTGCACTTCAACCTGTCGCCCGTGGTCATCCGGCCCGGCTGGGAGCGGGCCTGGGCGGAGCTGTTGCGGCACATGGACGATGTCCTGCCGGCCAGGGTCAAGGAACAGGCGGCGGCAGAGGTGATCATGCTGACGCACAACCGGGATCTGCACGAGGTCAACATGGCCTGGCATCCCCGTGCGGAGGACGCCGTGTGGCGCCCCGACATCCAGCAGCCGAAGCGCTCCGAGAACGGCAGCTGGAACGTGCGCTACCGCACCGGCGTGAAGGCCGGGGCGGTGGACACGGTCCGGCACCTGGTCGGGACGCACGCGCCCTGGCTGACGATCCGCTACGCCTTCTGACCGGCTCCGGCAGGCGCAGCCGTACGGCCCGGGGTCACGCGCCACGGGACATGCCGGCCGCACCGCCGAAGCCTCGCGGGCGGGTGCGGCGCGCGGCACTTCCCGCCCCCCTCGGGAGCCTGACCTGCTGGGTAACCCTTGCGTTCCCTTCTCACCGAAAGGTGCGTTCTTCCACGTCAGCGCGGGCTCGCCTACGGTTTCGGCGGCGCCGGAAGAGTCCGCCGCGCCGTGCGGTGCGCCGACTCGCCGGCGGGCCCCCACCCCGAAGGGAAGCAACCCGTGACCATCCTGAAGACGTACGCCCGTCTGTGGACCGACGATCTCGACCGCGCGCTGCCGCTCCTGACGGAACTCACCGGCGCACAGCCCGACCTGCGCCTGACGTTCCACTCCGTCGGCCTGGCCGCGATCGGCGACTTCCTCGTCATCGCCGGCCCCGCCGGGGAGCGTGCGAAGTACGCGCACGCCTCCGCCACCGTGGTCGTCGACGATCTCGACGTCCTCGCCGCGACCCTGCGGGCCGCCGACGCCACCATCACCACGCCCGCGACAAGCGGACCGACAGGGCGGTTCCTCTACGCCCGCCATGCCGACGGGGCGGAGATCGAGTACGTCGAGTGGGTGCCGGAACTGGTCCAGCGGCTCATCCGCAGTTGATCGTCGTACGGCGCCTTCCGGGGCGCGATCCCTATACGTCGTCCTTTCGATGACACACGACTTGTCATCCATTGGATGACGCGGTAAAACAGTGTTCAGGTGAAAGCGCATTGGCAGTTTCTGCCTGAGTCCTGGAGGTGTTTTCGCGATGTTGATGCGCACCGACCCGTTCCGCGAGCTCGACCGGCTCACCCAGCAGCTCCTGGGGCCCGGCACGTGGTCGCGTCCGTCGGCGATGCCGATGGACGCCTACCGCGAGGGCGATGTGTACGTCATGGCGTTCGACCTCCCCGGCGTGGCCCCCGAGGCGATCGACGTCGATGTCGAACGGAACATGCTGACGGTCAAGGCCGAGCGCCGGCCGGTGGCGAAGGCCGAAGAGACCGTGATGGAGCTCTCCGAGCGTCCCATGGGCGCCTTCTCCCGGCAGGTCGTGCTGGCCGACACCCTCGACACGGAACGCATCGAGGCCGACTACGAATCGGGGGTGCTGACGTTGCGCATCCCGATCGCCGAACGGGCCAAGCCCCGCAAGATCGCAGTCGGCGGGCGGTCCTCGCACACGCAGATCTCCGGCGGATCCGACGCCTCAGGCTGACACGTCGGACCGCCGTGCGAGCGGCCCACGCGGACCACGTGGCACTCCCCTCCGCGGACGCGTGCCGTCTCAGCCGCCCGCCGGGGCGGCGAGCCCGGTGGCCGGCCGCGGCGATGGGCGTGGGCCCTGGTGACAGGCCCGCTCCCGGGCCCGCTCCCGCTTCCCGTCACCCCCGCTGTCGCACCCCACTCCTCGGACACACCTGAGCGACTGTCCCCTCCAGAACCATCGTCCGGGGCCTGCCCCCACCGGCCGGCGTCCTCCCGTTCATCGCCGGCGGACGGGCGCGGCCCCGGTCGACGAGAAAGGTGATCACTGCAGCCATGTACCCCCAGCTCGGACTGACCCGCGGCATCCCCGGCATGACGTACGACGAGATGCTGGAGAGGGTCCGGTACGAAGGCGCCTACTCCACCCGGGAACGGGCCGAGGAAGCCGTCCGCCACGTGCTGGCGGCGTTGGGCCGCCAGCTGACCGGCGATGAACGGGTCGAGCTGTCCGCCCGCCTGCCCATCGAGGCCGCTCTGGTTCTCACCGGCGAGATCCCCGCGGTCGAGCGCCTCAGCGGTTGGGGCTTCGTCAAGGAACTCGCCACCCGCACCGGCGGCACTCCCGCCACCACCCGCTGGGACACCGGCGCGGTCCTCTCCACTGTCGCGGCCCTCGCGGGCCCCGAGCTGCTCGCCCGCATCCTCGACCAACTGCCCTCGGGTTACGCCCTGCTGTTCGGACGCGCCGAACTGACGCAAGCCGCCTGACGCACGAGGGAGCGGGGAAGGTGCCGCCTTCTCCGGCGCCCGGCCTGGTGTGGTGGCACGTCCCGGGGACCGGTCCGGCTCGTGTCCGAGTGACGTGCCGGGCCGGTCACCGGGACGCCCCCGTCCGCGAAAGGCCTGAGGGGTGATGGGTCAGGGCCTCCCGCTGCCCGGCGGGCGTTCCCCTTGAGTGCCCTGATGACGGCCGCTCACGAAGCGGCCACCCACAAGAGCCATGACCGGCACGGTCGCGCCACCCCTGAAACCGTTTGCGGAGGGACCGGTGGGGCGCTCACCGCCCCCCGGCCGCCCGGGCTCCCGGGCCCTCCCGGTCGACGCGTGCGGCACTGAGCGCGGCCTCGGGGAAGATGGCCAGCGGACTACGGGCATGGGCCTCGGGGACCGTGCACGCGCGCAGCCAGGCAAGGAAGAGGGCGCTTGCCCGGTTCGGCCCGGGGCGGTGCGCGCTCATCGGGTCCGGGCGTGGTCGACGGCGGCCGCGGCCAGTCCGGCGATCAGCGGGTGCGCCCGGGTGCCGTCACCGTCCAGTTCCGGCTGGAAGAGGGTGGCCAGGAAATAGGGGTGGGCCGGCAGTTCGGCGATGCGGATGTCGCCGGATTCGTCGGTGCCGGTGAATGCCAGACCGTGTTCGCGCAGAACGTCGAGGTAGCGGGGGTTGGGGCCGTAGTTGCAGTGGTAGCGCGCCTGTGTGCGGCCGGTGCCGAGCAGATGACCGGCTCGGGAGCCCCGGGTGACCGTGACGAAGCCCTCGTGACCGACCAGGGAGCAGGCGAGCGGGACGACCACGGCGTCCGCCTCGGCGGTTTCCGGGTCGTTCTCGGCATGGCCGGCGCGGGTCGACCCGCACACGTTGCGGGCGAACTCCAGCAGCGCGTGCTGGAAGCCGCCGCAGGTACCCAGGAAGGGGATGCCGCCCTCGCGTGCCGTCCGGATCGCGGTCAGCACACCCGTCTCGCTGCGGTAGGGGCTGCCCGGCAGTACCCAGATCGCGTCGAAGCCGTCCATGGCCTGGTCGGCGTCCTGGGTGGGGATCCAGTAGGCGTCCAGGTCGAGCCCCTCGCGGACGCGCAGTGCTTCGAGCAGTCGGGGAACGCGGGCGTGGGAGCGGATGGCGTCGGAGCGGTCCCCCACCAGGGCGATACGTGCGATGTGGTTCATGACGACGATCCTGCGGCCCCATCCCGCATCAGGTCCAACGATGATCTTCACTGCCCGCATAAGCGATACTGATGTTCATGGATCCGCATCTGCTGCGCACCTTCGTCACGGTCCTCGACCACCGCTCGTTCTCCACCGCCGCCTCGGCCCTCGGCTACACGCAGTCGGCCGTCTCCCAGCACATCGCCGCCCTCGAAGCCGATCTGAAGACCAGACTGGTCGAGCGCCGCCCCGTGGCTCCCACCCCGGCCGGAGCACGGCTCATGGAGCACGCCCCCGCCCTGCTGCTGCGCCTGGATGCCGCCCGCGCGGACATCGCGCGCCTGCGTCGCACCCGCTCCACTCGGTTGACCCTTGCCTGTTCACCCGCCGCGCTCGGCCCCGTCGTCGCTCAGGCCCTGGCCCGGCTGGGTTCCCTCGCAGATCCGTTGGACCTGGAGGTACGTGTGCTGGCACGGGAAGCCGTGCTCCAGGACGTCCTCACCGGGGACTGCGACGTCGGCCTCGTGGACGGCGTCGCCGCCCCCAGCGACCCGCTCCCGCTGCCCGACCTCGGACCCACCATCACCGTCACGGCGGCCGAGGAGGTCCTGGCCGTGCTCTTCCCCCACGACCACCCGCTGGCCGGGCGCCGGTCGGTGCGTCTGAGCGACCTGACGCAAGCCCGGTGGATCGACGCCCCCGACACCGCCGTCCCCCTCGACAGACTGCGGGACGTCTGCCGCACCGACGGGTTCCGTCCCCGGGTCCGCCACCGCGGGACCGACCTGCACGGCCTCGCCGCGCTCGCCGCCGCCGGCCACGGCCTCGCCGCCCTGCCGATGTCGTTGGCCGCCTTGCTCGACGGAACCGCCGTTCCGGTGACGGAGCCACGTCTGGTGCATCGCACCGAGCTCGTCCACCCCGCCAACCCCGTCGGCCCTGCCCGGCAGCTCGCCGGACTCATCGCACCGTGAGCGCGGGTGCCGTCCCCGCGGCCGGCTTCGTACGTCGAACCTCCCCCAGGACCCGCTCGTCGTGGCGCCGCCTGGCCTTGTAGGTGAGTGTCGGCTCTGGTCCACATTCTGTGAAGGCTCACGGAAAGTGATGTCAGTGGGGTGTGGTGGTATGGCCGGACTCTGCCGTTGACCTGCTGGGAGGCCACTGTGATGCCCGTGTATCCGTCTCTGACCCACGCCTTGGCCGAGGCTTTGGTCGGTGCCCTGTGGTTCATCGAGGGCAGCGAAGACGAGCAGATGGACCCGGACGATGCCGTGAAGGTGCTGGAGGGCGTCGCCCACCTGTTCAGCCAACTATCAGCTGATCAGCGGCAGGAGCTGATCGATTTGCTCAGGGGGATGGCCGAGGCTGAGCCCGACCCGGCCCGACGGAAGTTCTTGGAAGGGTTCCCGGAAGGATTCGGGCTGGTCGAGGACGCGTCTTGAGTGGGTTCTCAGGAGTAGAGCAGGACGCGCTTTCGTAGCAGTTCGAATCCTGCACGACCGAACATCTGACGTTTCAGCATCTTGATCCGGTTGACATGACCTTCGACGACTCCAGAGTTCCAGGGCAGTGAAAGGCCGGCGATGACGGCGTCCAGGTCGCGTTCGAGGTGCCGGGCGAATGACTGGAGGGCGGGCAGGTTGGCGGTGCTGGCGGCTTCGATCCATTCAGGCAGCCGGTGACCTTCCAGCTGGGTGAGTATGTGGGCGAACGACCGCACGTGTGCGGCCAGGGCATCGAGTTCGGGGCACACGGCCAGGACAGCCTTCGGCTGGATTCGATCTGGTTCCCGCAGAGCGTCGGGGTGGGTGAGGACCCATCGGGTGACGGTACGGGCCGTCGGCGGCCGAGGACCGATGGGCTGCGGCCTGCCCCGCAGCACTTGAGCGGATGTAGTCGCGGACGCTGGCGTAACCACGCGAGTAGCCCTGCTGCTTGAGCTCCTCCCACAGTTGCCAGGCCTTGGTGCAGCCGTCTTGCCAGCGCTGATGGAGGTAAGGCTTGTAAGGGCCGAGCGCGGTGCGGCGGTTTTGCCACTGTCCGGTGAACAGCGCCTCAGGTGTGGCCGCGCCGGCGAAACGCAGGACGGTGCTGTGGCCCATGCCGAGTTGCCGAGCAACGGACCGCTTGCTGTGCCCAGCAGCCAGGAGCGCGTGGACGCTCGCGTGCCTGGCGCGGGTGCGCTCGGCGAACCGGTGGCCCGTAGGCCATGGCTGCGAAGGTAAATCGGACGTCGCTTCTGGCTCGTCCGGCTCCGCCGGCTGGACCGGTGCGGGCCGCAGGCAACCGCGGTGCCGGTAGACACATTTCTCGGCGGCATGGCCGAGGTTGTGCCACAGATGCCACCGGTCAGCGACCTGGAGAGCCTGCGGGGCGCCGCGGGTAGCACCCTCGGCGTAGAAGACGGCACGGTCCCGGCAGATGATCTCGATGCCAGGCCGCTTCACCAGCCACGCTGCCAGCGTGTCGGCCTCGCGATCCGGCAGCAGGTCCACCGGCCGTCGAGTCTCGACATCGACGAGCACGGTGCCGTAGATCCGTCCCCTGCGCTGGGCATACTCATCGACGCCGACCACGCGGGGCGCCGCTGCCTCAGGGTCCGGCAGCGAGGTGATCAGCCGCAGGAGGGTGTTGCGGCTGACCGGTGCACCGAAGACATGGGCCATCCGGGCGCCGGCACGGCCGGCCAAGGCAAGACCGACGGACGCGAGGGCCGAGCGCAGCCGCTCGGTCCGCCGTCCGTACCGACGGGTGAGGCCAGGTATCTGCTCGGCAAAAGTCCGCCGAGCGCAGCCGTTCTTTCTGCAGGAGAACCGACGGACCCTCAAGGACAACACCACATGCTGGCCAGCAGTCGGAAGATCACGAGGAAACCGCAGATATGACCCATGCACTCGCGCCGACCACCGTCCACAGCTCGGACAGGACGCCCCGCCCATCGTCGACCGGGCCTCCACGCGGACACCGGCATCCACCACCTCGACCGCCACCACGTGGACGCCCTCAACCGATGCGATCAGCACCTCTTCGAGCGTTGTCCGTACTTCGTTCACGCCAAAGCACTCTTGGCCAGTCCCCACCCACCGCAGGCGATTTCCGGGCGACATTGCACGGCATCCATCGAAGATCAACAGTCACACTGCGTACGCGCCCACAGAAAGTGGACCAGAGTCGCCGCACATCAACGAAGCCACGCCGCCCCCGGTCGTCGCCCCTGATCCGCCGGAGACATCCACCGAACACCCCTGGGTAGGGTGGACACGACAGCGCATCGACCATTCGGAACAAGGAGCAGACGTGAGCGTGCCGGCGTCCATCGCCCTGCAGCAGGAGATCGCCCGGGAACTCCAGGTCGCCGAGACCTTCGACGCCGAGCGGGAGATCGAACGGCGGGTGGCCTTCCTCACCGAGCGGCTGACCTCCACCGGTCTGCGCTCGCTGGTCCTCGGCATCAGTGGCGGTGTCGACTCCACCACCGCCGGCCGGCTGTGCCAGCTCGCCGTCGAGCGGGCCCGGGCCGCCGGGCACGAGGCGCGGTTCTACGCGATGCGACTGCCCTACGGTGTCCAGGCCGACGAGCACGACGCGCAGCTCGCGCTGTCCTTCATCCGGGCCGACGAGGTGCTGACCGTGGACATCAAGCCCGCGAGCGACGCCGCCCTCGAAGCCTCGGTCGCCGCCGGAGTGGCCTTCCGCGACGCGCACAACCAGGACTTCGTGCACGGCAACATCAAGGCCCGGCAGCGGATGATCGCCCAGTACGTGGTGGCCGGTGCGCACAGCGGCCTGGTCGTCGGCACCGACCATGCCGCCGAGGCGGTCTCCGGCTTCTTCACCAAGTACGGCGACGGCGCCGCCGACCTGGTCCCGCTGACGGGCCTGACCAAGCGCCGGGTGCGCGCCGTCGCGGACTCGCTGGGCGCGCCCGCCGAGCTGGTGTGGAAGATCCCGACGGCCGACCTGGAGACCCTCGACCCGGGCAAGGCCGACGAGGACGCGCTCGGTGTCACCTACGACGACATCGACGACTTCCTGGAGGGCAAGCCGGTGGACGAGCGGGTCTTCGAGAAGATCATCAGCCGCTACCGGCTGACCGATCACAAGCGTCGCCTGCCCATCGCGCCCTGAGGGTTCGTCCGGCGGAAGCGGCGGCCGTCCGCTCGTCCGGCCGTGTGCCGGCAAGGGCCGCCATCGGCGTCGACGGACCAGAAGCGGGGCCCGGGCCCGTCGCCCCTCTACCCCCTGCGCACACCGATGCCAGGAAAGCGCACGAAGCCCTGACCGCTGCTCTGCGGCTGCGGTCAGGGCCCCGCGCCCACGACGCTCGTTCCAGTCCCCCCGGTCGGGGAGGCGGCACTCAGACCACCCACTTGTACTTGCCGCCGCCGACCCACCTCACGACCGCGGGATCGTCGAGGTCGACATGGGGAATCCCTTTCCGCCGGGCCAGTTTGATCACGTCCAGCACGTCGTAGGCGCGCCCGGCGATCTCCCCGTTGAACTCCACCAGACGGTACGGCGGGTCGTCCGGCACGACACCGAGGACGAGGATGGGGGCGGGATGGAACGCCTCTTGGGCATCGCTGGTCATGCTCACAGCCTGTGCCAGGGACGCGACGCGCACCTGTCGAGCGGACCAGTCGGGGGACACCGCCGATCGGCTTCCCGTGTCCGGGGGTGCGCCTCCCCCGGCCGGCGGAGCGGTCCCCGCCGCCGCGTCACGCGAACGCCGCCACCGCTCCCGCTTCCCGCCCGACGCGGATCGCCGAACGCGGCGGGGCATGCGGTGAGGAAGGGCGGCCAGAGGGGCGGGCGGGCGCCGGGGACCGGCCATTGTCTAGGATCACGTCCATGACGAGGACGACGCCGCCGCGCCCGCTCGACATCGAGGCGCTCTTCCCGGAGTTGGCCGCCTTCCGCGGGACGACCACCCGGCTGCACCCACGACCGGGGAGAACGGACGCTTCGGCCAGTTCCGTGGGCGGACCACTGCTGTGGCCGGCGGACGAGCCGTGGCCGTTGTGCACCGAGGCGCACGGTCGCGGACGTGGCCGTCGCCCGGCCGACATCCACCGCGAGCGGCAGGTCCTGGCCGCCGCCATGGCCCACGGTCCGGCGTCGACGCTCACCGATGAGGACCGACTGCTCCTGGAGGAACTGGGGCGCTCGCACCATGTACCGGAGGCCCGTGAAACCGATCCGCTTCCGTTGATCGGCCTTGCCCAGCTGTACCGCCGGGACATCCCCGACCTCCTGCCGGGTCCGGACGACTGCGACCTGCTCCAGGTGTTCTGGTGCCCCTTCGACGCGCACGGCGAGAGCGGGCACGGCATGCTGCTGGACCTGCGCTGGCGCCGGTCCTGGGAGGTCGGCGAGGTGCTGGCCGCTCCTCCGCGACCGCAGGTCGTCGGCTTCTCCGGATATGTTCCGGAGCCGTGTGTCCTGCACCCCGAGCAGGTGGTCACGTACCCCTTCGCCGGTCTCCTGCCCGACGACCTGTGCGCGCGGATCGATGCCTGGGACGAGGCCCGTGAGGAGGAGGCCGAGGAGGCCCGCGAAGAGTCACCGGACGGTGGGGCGGAGGATCCGCCGGCCTACCAGTACGACCTGTCCATACCCCCCGGCTGGCGCGCCGGCGGATTCGCGTCCTGGCACCTGACCGACCCCTGCGCGATGGACTGCCTGACCTGCTCGACGCCGATGGAGCTGCTGCTGACCATCGACAGCTCCGAGTGGGACGGCGGCAGCGGCAGCTGGAGGCCGCTGGAGGACCGGGACCTCGCCGCGTACCACTCCCCCCGGCCCACGGAGGTCACCGTGGGCCGCTGGGGCGAGCTCAACGTCTTCGCCTGCCCCGACGATCCCGCACATCCGCACCGCTGGAGCATCCAGTAGCGCGAGGAGTGCGGGGGATCAGCGGCGTCGGCACTCCTCGCTCGCCGTCTGCCGGAACCCCGGCAGGACGGTGACCGCGCATCCCGCCGGGTTCTTCGGCCGGCGGGCCCGCACCACGGTCACCGTCATGCCGTCCGGCTATCCGGCCTGGAGCTGCTCCACGATCCACTCACCGAGTTCCACGGTCATGACCGTGTGTCCTTCGTTGTCGCTCGCACACTTGAAGGCGTGGAGCTCGCTGTCAGCGGCTTCGATCTTGCTGTAGAGCGTGTCGTGGTCGTCGATCTCGCCGGCCGCCACGGCGCTGACGGTGGGGACGAACGTGGTCGCGTTGTAGGTGAGCTCCGCCTGCTCGCCGTCGATCAGACCGGCCAGCATGGCGGCGGTCCCGAAGTTGGCGGGCCTGCCGGGGAGGCCGGGGGCTTCGGGGAACAGGCCTCCGGGAGCGCCGTCGATGTCGGGCAGGCCGCTGGTACGGATCGTGACGGGGGCGTCGCCCGCCTTCTGCAGCACGGCGACGACCTGCTCCCCCGTGGCCTGGGTGTCCAGGCGGGTGCCGCCCAGCACGGGACCGGTGCTGCTCAGCGCGGTCACGCCGGCCGGGATGTTGTTCCCGGCGCCGGTGCCCGTGCCGTTGGCGACGCCGAGCCGGCGGACGCCATCGGGCCAGCTGCCGACCCGCTTCAGTTCGGCGAGGAAGTCCGTGCGTTCCTGGTCCTGGCCGTCGTCGGCACCGACGCCCTCGGTGTGCCAGCGCAGCAGTTGCCGTGCGGCCGGGCTGTTGACCATGGTGGAGAAGCGACTGAGCAGTTCGCCGATGACGGGCGTCGCACCCCAGTGGTCCTTCACGAAATGTGCGAACGCCTGGACCGAAAGGGGCAGCCAGGCGCCTCGGTGCGGAGTGTCGTACGACAGGTACGTGGCCGTCTCGTGGCGGAACCCCTCGTGGTGCAGTTTGGCGAGGGCGTAACGGGTGACCAGTCCGCCCATGCTGAAGCCGCCCACCGCGAGTTTGGCTTGGCCCTCACGTTCGTCGATCGTCTTCTTGATGCATTCGATCGCGACCTCGGCGTTGTCGTAGATGGACGCGGACCGCTCCTCGAAGCCGAGGAGGATCAGGTCGAAGCCGGCTTCCCGCAGTCTGGTCACGAAGGGGAACGCCCCGTTCTCCAGGCCGTTCCACAGTACGTCGGGGTCGCTCGCGCCCATGGAGAAGCCGTCGGCGAGAATCACCGGCTTGCGGACGTGCGTCTGGCCGGGGGTGCTGTATTACACCCAGGCGGTTCCCCCCTCGAGCGGCCAGCTGGTGTCCCAGGAGGGCGCCTTCGGGTACGTGGACTGAGCTCCCGGCATAGGGGTGCCCCAGATGCTGACGACAGGCGTGGACATGCTTCCGACTCCTCTGTCCGTGGGTTGCGGTCGGCCGCGTCGCTCGCGGCGTGATCCGCAGCTCTGGCCGTCGACGTCGAACCCTGTGGAACCCCGCCACACGGTGCCGCCCGCCCCTCGACTGCAGGACGGAGCGGCGGGCCGGCCTGGACACGGCGAAGGGCCGCGTACCGGTAGCCCTTCGGCTTTCCACGGAGATTCATGGTCGTGCAGAGCGCACTCATGAATCCCCAAGGAGGCATCCGCCCGCCCGGGAATCCCGGCTACATCACTCATCCGTGAAGCAGGCCATTTGCCCTACAGGCCGGGCCATACGGTGAGGGGGATACGCCCGGCGGAGAAACGAATATTCCGCACGGGTCCGGCCGCCGGGAGGGCGGGCGTGCGGGTTCCGAGCGGCGTCGGGCCCCAGCGTACGGTCCGCCCCACGCCGGCCGATGTGGGGCCCGGACGGGGTGGCGAGAGCAGCCCGCGGGCTCACCGGCTGTTCCCCCGTCCTCGCGTAAGAAACGCATAAATTCGAACGTGTGATGGCGTAGGAGGGGGGCAGACGGCGTGACGGAGGTTGATGACTATGGTTCCCCTGCTTCTCGTTCTTCTGCTCGCTCTCATCCTGTTCGGCGCGGGCTTCGCGCTCAAGGCACTGTGGTGGATCGCCGTCATCGTGCTGGTGGTCTGGCTGCTGGGCTTCGTGATGCGTTCCACCGGGGCCGGCGGCCGCCGCGGCCGGTGGTATCGCTGGTAGACGACGCGGTCGACGCATGTCGGTGAGTGGGGCCGGACCCGGGCACGGGTGCGGCCCCGCTTTCTTGTGCCTCGCCAGGCGCGGAATCCGTGATTGTCCGAGATGGGGGTATGCGACGGGGCAGGGTCCGGGGCGATGCCCGTGCCGTCGCAAGGGAACCGGCACCTCCAGCGGGCGTTCCCCGGGCCCGTTCGCCGGCGCTGCGGGCGCGCGGCCCGACCCGCGCGAACCGTCTGCGGCCCTCTCCGGCCACGCCGACGCCCCCGCTACGGTGGAGGGCATCCCGCTCCCCCGGGGTGCCGGAGCAGATCACACTCACGCCGAGGTGCGGACCTCGGGACGACCCGAGCGATGCCGGCGAAGGAGCCCGCGGTGGTTTTGAGTTGCACCCGGGAGCCGGGAGAACCGGGCCGCGTCGCGGCGCGTCACCCGCGCCTCCGCCCCGGACGGCGACCCCGGGGCAGGAGAGACGACAGACCTCCCCAGGTGCGTCGTCCCTCCCACCACGCAGATTCTCTCCCCCTGGCGCCTGTCCGAGCAGTGATCCACGTCTCTTGCCGGGCAGGCAAACCGACCGGTTCTCCTTTTCCCCGGCCGCCGGCGGGCGACGGACACCACTTTCTCCCATGGCCCGCCGGGCCCTGATGACGCGACGCGGGACACCTCCGCCCGACGCGGACGGTGGCCGGTAGCGGTTGCCGGTACCGGCTCCGAACCGCCGTGCCGCGCCCGCGGCGTCCGGCTGCCTCTCACGCAGCGGCTGCCACCAGGGTGAATGCAATCCGCCTCACCCATACGGAGTACATCCTCACGTTGCTCCGTCCGAGTGGCCGTACGGTGAGGGAACGTGCGTCGGCCGTCGTCCGGCGGATGTGCGGATCGTGCTCGAAGGAGGCCGACATGGACTTCATCAGGACAACCGCCATGGTCATGGTGAGCGGCGCCGCAATCGCAGGTCTGAGCGCCCAGGCCGGGGCGGCCGGTCTGGATCCCTCCACCGCCGACACTCCCGACATCGGCAGCACGGGCACTGCCGCGGCCCCGCAGTGGGCGTACTGCGGGAACGGGTGGGACGGCGGGCTGGCCGTCGGGACGGAGGACAAGTCGGACTGCCCCATGGCCTTGCGGGTGGCGAAGGCGTACCACGAGACGTCACACCAGCCGCCGGTCATGCTGCGGGTGGACGGAAGCGCGTGGAAGTGCGTGGAGCGCGAAGGCTCCCCCGATCCGTACATCGAATGCGTCAGCGCCTCCGGTCCGGACGCGACGGTCCAGCTCTACTCCTGACCAGGCGGATCGGCTTGCCCCGCACCGGCCGCGGGATCGAGGGCGCTGATCGCGGCTGAGGGTGGACGACCATCGCCAGGTCGATGCTCACCCGCTCCCAGCCGCCCTGCGGGACTCGGCTCGACAACTCCCGCAGAGGGCCCGCGCTCTGAGGAGGCCCACGGGTCGGTCCCTGGACCGAGCGAGATCGCCGTACGCCTGCCGGAGATCGGGCGATCGGACGGTGCGGGGGGGGCTTCCACACGGCCGCTGCCGCGGGCGCCGGGTACACGCGCCGCCACCACGGCCGGCCCGACCGGTCGCCCCGCACCCCATGACCGCCGCCGCCGATCACCTTCTACGGCACTCCACCGCCCGCGCCGCTGAACTGACCCGCCTCGCCGGGGCCGAACGCCGGAGCCTCCGCCACAACGGCAGCGGTCGCCCGGTGGCACGCGCGACCGTGGCCCCCGGCCCGGATCAGGTGATGACGGACAAGACGACCGGCCACCGGATCCAGGGCGGCCCGGCGGCCCGTTCCGCCTCCCGCCGTACCCGGGGTGCCGGCGACGCGCGGGGCGTTCCCGGTGCGCCGGACCGAGGGGGCGGGGCGGGAGCCGGCGGGATCCCGCCACCTCATGGGGCCAGGGACCGCCAGATCCGGTCCGGCAGGATCCGGGCGGCCTCGTCGAGGTCGACGTCGTCGATGCCCGAGAGCCAGCGACGGGCCACCGCTACAACCGGGCCGAGGGCCAGGGATTCGATCAACGGCATCGGAAGCGGGGCGATTTCACCGGAGTCGACGCGCGGCTGGATCCACTGGGCGAAGGCCGAGAGCCTGGCCTCCTGGGTGTCGCGGACCTCCTTGGCCTGGGCCATGCCGTAACGGTCCGCCGTGGAGGAGTGCAGGAGCAGGGCGGCGGCCCGATGTTCCTGGACGAACGTCAGGTAGGCCCTGACGAGCGCGCGGATCCCCGTACGGGCGGTGCGGGCGCTCTGCAGGGACATGACCAGCTCCCCCAGCAGCCGGCTCAGCCAGCGGTGCGCCAGCGCAGCGACGAGGCCGTCGACGCTCCCGAAGTGGTGGTAGAGGCTGCCCATGCTGACCCCACTGGCCCGGGTGACCGCGCCGACCGTGACGCCCCGCTCGCCCTCGGCGGCGTAGAGGCTCAGTGCGGCGTCCAGGAGCAAGTCGGCTGTGACCTCTCCGCGTTGCTGCTTCGGGCTCATGGTGCTCCCCTTCTGTTTCTAGAGTAGATTTCTAGAAACTGATTCCAATTCTATCGGGGCTGACGTGTTGGAGCTGAGGGGGAGCGGCGCCGAGCCGCTGGAACCGGAGGACCCGCGCCGGATCGGGTCGATTCCGCTGGCTGGCCGGCTCGGGGCCGGCGGGATGGGGAGGGTGTACCTCGGGGTCCGGGAGGGCCGGTACGTCGCCGTCAAGCAACTGCTGGCCTCCGTCGTCGGCGAGGACAAGGACTTCTTACGCCGTTTCGGACACGAGCTGGACAACCTGTCCCGGCTGCCCGCCGAGGCCACGGCACCGCTGCTCGCCAGCGACCGCACCGCGCGGCCGCCGTGGTTCGCCACCGCGTACGTACCGGGGCTCACCCTGAGGGAAGCCGTCGATCTGAACGGCGGCCCCCTGCCCGCGCGGGCGCTGTGGCTGCTGCTGCGGGAAGCGGCGGCGGGTCTGGCGTCGGTGCACGCCCTGGACATGGTGCACCGGGACCTCAAGCCGTCCAATGTCATGCTGACCCTCGACGGTCTCACCCTCATCGACTTCGGGATCGCCCGGGCGGCCGAACAGAGCCAGCTCACCAGGACCGGCATGGTCGTGGGCACGCCGGCCTACATGGCGCCCGAGCAAGCTTCGGGCACACGGCGGTTGAGCGGTGCCACCGATGTCTTCGCCCTGGGTTCGGTACTCGCCTACGCGGCGTGCGGCAGTCCGCCCTTCGGCGACGAATCGGGGCACGGTGTGCTGTACCGCATCGTCCACGAACAGCCCGGCCTGGAACCGCTGCGCGAGCTGGAGCCGGCGCTCGCCGACATCGTCGCGGCCTGTCTGGAAAAGGACCCCGACGACCGCCCCACCGCCGCCGAACTCGTCGAACAGGCGTCGTCGCGCGGCCCGTTCACCGCTCCCCTGTGGCCGGCCGCCATCACCGAGCGCCTGTCCGAGCGTGCCGCGTTCGCCACGGACGTGCAGAACATCGACGTACCGACCGTCCCCTTGAAGGGCGGCGAACCGGGACCGGGCGCGGACGCTGCGGCAGAACCGGAAACGGTTCCTCAGGCGGGTCCGGAAGCAGAGCGGGAGGCGGGTCCGCAGGCGGAGCCGGCCCCCGGAGCCGATTCCCGCCCGGAACGGCCCGGGCGGCCCGGGCGGCGCCGTCCCCGTGTTCTCCTCGCCGTCGTTCCCGTGGTCGTGGTCGCGGGCGGTACGACGCTGGCGCTCCAGCTCCTCCCGTACACGTCCGCTCCGCGGGCCGGGGCGGGGGCCGCTCCCTCCGCCCCGGTGTCGGCACCCGCCCACCCGACGCCGCCGACGGCCGGCTCGACTCCGTCGTCGGGCGGGTCGTCGGGCACGCCGTCACCTGTGACGAAGTCACCGGCCGGGGACAAGGCCGATGAGGGTGCCGGGGGCCAGGGGCAGGGCGGGGCGGGTGGGGCCCCGGTCGCGGTGACCGGCGGGGCCGGGGCCGGCGGCCAGGGCGGGACGGGCGGGAGCGCCGGACCGGGCGGCTCCGGCACGTCGGGCGGCTCCGGTGCCTCCGCGTCGGGCTCCTCCGGCTCCGGGACGTCCCTCGGCGGGACCACGGGCACGTCCGACGGCCCGACCACCACGACACCCGACTCCGGCACATACCGGTACCGCAACGGGGACAACGGCCGGTGCGTCACCCAGGTCTACGGTGCTGCGGACTTCCAGGAGTGCTCGGACGCGACCGCCCGGTGGACGGTGCGGGGCACGTCGGGCGGCGGTTTCAGACTGGTCAACCAGCAGACCGGCCGATGCCTGTACTCGAACGGGCTCGGGCAGGCGGTCTTCGTCGGCGACTGCGCCCAGGACACCGGCCGGCTGTGGCGGACGGGCTCGGACGGCAGCCTCCGGAGCGACTACGGCGGCGGCTGCCTCGACCTGGGCATGAGCAGCGGTCTGGTGACGAAGTCGTGCGCCGGGGAGGCCTCACAGCGCTGGACGAGACTGGCCTAGTCCTTGGTCCGGTCCGTGAGGACGTGTCCGGCCCGCGACGCCCCGCGCGAGCGGAGACGGGTCACCGCGGTCCGGGGGCGCCCGGCCGGGCGCCCCCGAGGTCGCGCGCCCGGCCCGAGGTCACCACCCCGATGGCGCTCGCGATCACCGGACCGGCGCCGCGAGGAGCGGGACCAGCGTCGTGCCCTCCAGATGTGCCCGGTGCGCCCGCCGCCGCTCGTTGTGGACGCTCCTGCGTGCCCGGCACAGTTCACCGGCGGGCACGTGACAGGAGGGGCACGGCACGGAGAACGCGCCGTGCCGGTAGAGCCGCAGGGTCTCGTAGATGCCGTCGAGAGTCGCGTCGAGGATGGCTCCCCCCGTGCCCTCGGGCTTCCGGGACGGCACGGACGCCGGTATCGGACCAGTGATACGGACAGCGGTGGGGGTGCTCATGGAGGGGCATCTCCTCGCGGCAGGGCATAGGCGGGCGGGCGTCGAAGTCCTCACCCACCGTCACGTCGAACCGCTGGTACCCACTACGGCGCGATGTATCACTCCCTGTCGGTCTCTTGACCGCGGGAGCGGTGGTGGAATCGCTCCCCCGTCCGCGCGGATCAGACGGGCGCGGTGACGGCCGGGAGGCCAGGGGACACGGCACCCTGGCACCGGCGGCGACCACTGCTCGCCCGCCCCACCCCTCTCCCGCGCCATTCGGAAGAGGGGGCGGAAATCCGCGGAACACGCGGTCAGCGCGTCAGCACGGTGTCCAGCCACTGCAGGACCTCGGGAGTGACGGGGTCGGTGATGTCGGCGAACTCGTCGTGCTTCCTGAGGAACTTCGCCACATAGGGGCAGACCGGCACGACGCGCTTCCCGCTGTTCCGTACGTCGTTCAGCGCATTCCGGACGAGGGTCGAGGCCAGACCCTGTCCGGCAAAGGCGTCGTCGATCTCGGTGTGATGGAATACGCGCTGCTCGTCACGGTCGCGGTAGGCGGTGAAGCCGGCGCTCGTGCCGTCGACCAGGATCTCGTAGCGATGCCTGGGGTCCACCTGCCGGACCGTCGGAGCCGCCGCGGGGTGCGTCATCGTGTGCCTTGCCTTTCTCAGTGGGGCTTCCGGTACCTACGCGGTGTGATGGTGGCACGGGGCAGGGCGGGCGCGGGAGGGCGGCCCACCGGTTCGCCGGTCGGCGGGCAGGTGTGACCTCGCGGGCTGCGGGAAGGGGTGGGTCAGGACCCCGTCGTGTCTCCCCCGTCGCGACGGGGTCCGTGCCCGCCTCGCGGTCCTCGGCACGCCCTGCCCACCCCCGCACGATCAACGTTCCCCGATGCCGTTCGTCCACGGCGCGGCCGCGCCCGTCACGCCGGACCCCTCGGCCGACCCGTCCGACGCCACGCTGCGCGTCAGGACGTGCGCCCGGTCGTGGAGGCGTCCGTGTGGATCGGGCGGCGTGTGGATCGGGTGGGTGGCGGCTCGGCGGGGCGCGCGACGCCGACGTGTCCGGCCTGATGGCGCGCACGACGTCGGCGCGGCCGGGGAGAGGCCGTGAGCGCGTCCGGCCCGGCGACTCCGTGACGAGGTCGTCGTGGTCACCGGCGCCGCCCGCGGCCAGGGCGCCCGCGGGGGCCGGTGCCCTCGTCCGGGAGGGCACACGCGTCATCGCCACCGATGTCGAGTCCGCGAGCTGCTGCCGCCCCCTCGGCCGCGGCAGGGAGAGGCCGCGACGCTCGGGCCCCCGCAAGGGAGCCGGAGCCGCCACGGCGGTGTCATCGCAGCCTTCCGCGCGGCTTGAGAGCCACGGACGGGAGTTCGGGAGCGGGGAGCCGGTCGCCGTCGTAGCCCTGCACCTCGCCGAAACGGATGCCCTCCATCCAGTCCCTCCGCGCCTCCTCGATGTCCTCGTGGGACCGTCCGATGAAGTTCCACCACATGACGATCTCCTCCTCGAACGGCGTTCCTCCGATCAGGATCGCGCGGGCGGGTTCGTCCGATTCGTTCGTCAGCGTCAGTTCGTGCCTCCCGGCGGCGAGAAAGCCCAGTTCGGCCGGGCGCAGCAGGGTCGCCGCCACCCGGACGTCCCCCCGGTCGACGAGGAGGCCGTGTTCGAAGGCGGAGTCGAGGGACAGGGTCGCCGTGGCGCCCGGGCCGAGGACGACCTCGGCGCCGAGCAGGGGCGTGAAGGTACGGACCGGGGAGGTGATTCCGGCGAGCGTGCCCAGGAAGACCCTGACGTCCGCACCGCCCACCCGTACGACCTCGGGCACGTGGTGCTGGAAGTCCCGCGCCGCGTTGCGGTGTTCCTCGGGCAGCGCCACCCACAACTGCATCCCGTGCAGGACGGTGGTCCGCCGGGTCGAGACCTCCGAGTGGCTGATGCCGTGGCCGCCCGTCATGAGGTTGAGCTCGCCCGGACGCACGTACGCGTGGCTGCCGAGGCTGTCCCGGTGCTCGATCTCCCCGCTGAACAGCCAGCTCACCGTCTGCAGTCCGGTGTGCGGATGGGGTGCGACGTCCATGCCGCCCGTGTCGGCGACGTCGTCGGGGCCGTAGTGGTCGATGAAGCACCAGGCTCCGATCAGAGTGCGGGACCGCTGCGGGAGCGTACGCCGTACCGTCATCGCCCTCGGACCGCCCAGGGGGACGTCCCGCGGAGGGAGCACATCGACCGCCGGCCCACGCCCGCCGGATTCCGTGGATCCGCCGCGCGGCTCGGTGGGTTCCCTCTCGACGTCGCTCATCGAACGTCCCTCTCCCTCGAATTGATTGCATATTCAACAACTGTGCCCGATGATAAGCCTCGGGCGCCCGTCAGGCGCACGGCGGAACGTACGAGGGTCCGGGACGGCCCGTGGAGGAGTGCGGCTTGAGTGACACGCAGGCGGGTTCGGTGGACAGGCGGGTCCATGTCGACAAGCAGAGCCCCAAGGCCTACCGGGCGTTGGCCGGGACGGCCGAGGCGGTCCGTGAGGTGGCCGCCGAAGCGGGGCTGGACCGCGCCCTGGTGGAACTGGTCAACCTCCGGGTGTCGCAGATCAACGGCTGCGCCTACTGTCTCGACGTCCACACCCGCGCCGCGCTGAGGGCCGGCGAGACCACCCGGCGCCTGGGGGTGCTGGCCGCCTGGCGCGACACTCAGCTGTTCACCGCACGGGAACGCGCGGCGCTCGCCCTCGCCGAGGCGACCACCCGGCCCGCGGACGCCCTCGCGCAGGAGAGCGCCTACGACGCGGCGCGCCGGGACCTTGACGAGGACGAGATCTCGGCGGTGATCTGGGTGGCGATCACCATCAACGCGTTCAACCGGGTCTCCATCATGAGCAAGCATCCCGTGCGTGCCGTCCCCCACCAGTGACGGCGGCCCGGCGACCAGCGGGAGGTTCCGGGCGCGGCCGCGCGGGTGGGCGGCGTCGGTCGATCCGCTCGGGTCAGCGGTGGTCGGGCCGGGTGGGAGAGGCGGCGACAGCGCTGTCGCCTCCCGGCACAGGCGTCACGGTCCCGGACCGTGACGGTGGGACCGGTTCGGGGAGCGTACGGAACAGCAGCCAGCCCAGGGCGGGCATCAGTACGAGTGGCGCCAGGGCGGTCCGCAGGGATGTCGCGTCGGCGACGCAGCCGATGAGGGGACTCACCAGACCGCCGATGCTGACGGCGAGACCGAGCGTGATGCCGCCGGCTGTGCCGACTCGCGAGGGCAGATAGTCCTGGCCGAGCGTGACCTGGAGCGAGAACGGGACGTACAGGCCGATCGAGGTCGCCGCCACGAACAGGTACAGGGCGGGGCCCGGCACGAACACCACGCCCGCGACCGACCCGACCGTCACCAGACAGGACCAGCGGCAGACGGTGACCCGGTCCCAGCGGTCGGCCAGCGCGCCGCCCAGCACGGAGCCCACCGCGCCGCCGAGGTAGAGCACGAGCAGCGCCGCGGTGCCGGCCGCCGTACTGCCGGCCATGCGCTCCTTGGCGTACAGGGAGATGAAGGTGCCCAGGCCGATGAAGACGATCGACCGGCACACGACGGCCAGCGAGAGCTTCACGAACGACGCCTTGTCGTCCCCACCGGTCGTCACCGCCGCACCCGGCCCGGGCGGCTGCCGCCGCTCCAGCGCGCGCAGCACGGGCACACACAGCACGCTCCCCACCAGCGCCGGCAGCACCAGCAGCGGCGTCAGGGCCAGGCCACCGCCGGCGACCACGGTGGTGACCAGGAGCGGGGCCGTCGCAAAACCGAGATTGCCGCCGAGCGAGAACCAGCCCATCGCCCTGTGGCCGCTGCCCCCGGCCACGAGCCGGGCGACCCGGGCGGACTCGGGATGGTAGGCGGCCACGCCGACACCGGACAACGCCACGAACGCGAGAGTCAGCGCATAGGAGCCGCTCACCCCGCTCAGCGCGACGCCCAGACCGCCCAGCAGCATGCCGGCCGGCAGCAGCCAGGGCATCGGCCACCGGTCGGTGAGCGCGCCGAACAGCGGCTGCACCACCGACGACAGCAGCGAGGCGGCGAGCACGACGCCCGAGACGGCGGCGTAGTCGTACGCCCGCTCGGCGACGAAGAACGGCACCAGGGAGGCCACGGCGCCCTGGTACACGTCGACGCAGGCGTGTCCGACGGAGAGCAGGGTGATCGACGCATTCTTTCGCACCCCGTCATCGTCGGCGGTGTTCCCTGTGTCGCGCTCCCGATAAACTGCCAGACGATGACGCCTATCCGCCACGAGCCGGTCGCCCCGACCCGTTCCCAGTGGCTGGCTCCCGGCGCCGCGATCGACGCCCACCGGCACGACGACCACCAGATCGTGTACGCCGGCCTCGGAGTGCTGGCCGTCACCACCAGCGCCGGTTCCTGGGTCGCCCCGGGCACTCGCGCCATCTGGGTACCGGCCGGCACCGTCCACGCCCATCAGGCCCACGGCGAACTGGAACTGCACCTGGTGGGGCTGCCCGTGAGCGAGAACCCGCTCGCCCTGGACACCCCGACGGTGCTCGCCGTGGGCCCGCTGCTGCGCGAACTGATCGTCGCCTACACCCGGGCCCCGGGCGACCACAGGCCCGAACGGGTCCGGCTGCGGGCCGTCCTGCTCGACCAGCTGCGGGCCTCGCCCCAGCAGCCGCTGCACCTGCCCGCACCGACCACGCCCCTGCTGCGCGCGCTGTGCGACATCCTGCGCGCCGATCCGTCCGACGGCCGTACCCTCGCCGAGCTGGGACGGCAGGTCGGGGCCAGCGACCGCACCCTGTCCCGGCAGTTCCGCGCCGACGTCGGCATGACGTTCCCGCAGTGGCGCACCCAGCTGCGGCTCCATCACGCGCTCGTCCTGCTGGCGCGGGACATGCCGGTCACCGCGGTCGCGCACCGGTGCGGGTGGTCGTCCGTCAGCGCCTTCATCGACGTCTTCCGTCGTGCCTTCGGCCACACACCGGGCGCGCACCGCGGGGGCTGACGGCCCCCGGGATTCCCCCGTTCCCCCTTCTGGCGGACACCCCGCGCCGGACCGCCGGCCTGCCGACGGGCCGCTGGGGTCCGCCGGCAGGCCTCTGCGCGCTGCCGCGTGCCCCTGGGCCCGGTCGACGGCTCAGGTGGTGAGGGGGGTGTGGCCGACCGGTACCGCCTCCTCGGGTGCGACCGGCCCGGGAGGCGTGCCGTCGCCGAAGGGCCGGCCGCCCAGTGACGCACGGTCGTGCGGTTCGAGCCAGCCCGACAGGTCCGGGCCGGTCGGCACGATCCCGGTCGGGTTGATGTCCCGGTGGACCAGGTAGTAGTGCCGCTTGATGTGCTCGAAGTCGACCGTGTCGCCGAAGCCGGGCGTCTGGAACAGGTCTCGTGCGTAGGCCCACAGGACCGGCATCTCGGACAGCTTCTGCCGGTTGCACTTGAAGTGACCGTGGTAGACGGCGTCGAAGCGCACGAGCGTGGTGAACAGCCGCACGTCCGCCTCGGTGATGGTGTCACCGACGAGGTAGCGGGACTCCCGGAGCCGGTGCGAGAGCCAGTCGAGACGGGTGAACAGCCGCTCGTACGCGGAGTCGTACGCCTCCTGCGTCCCGGCGAACCCGGCGCGGTAGACACCGTTGTTCACGTCCTTGTAGACCACCTCGTTCACCGCGTCGATCTCCGCCCGCAGCGCCGGGGGGTAGAGCTGCGGGGCGCCGTCGCGGTGGTACGGCTCCCACTGGGTCGACAGGTCGATCGTGATCTGCGGGACGTCGTTGGTCGCGACCTCGCCGGTCCGCACGTCGACGATCGCCGGCACGGTGATGCCCCGGTCGTACTCGGGGTCGCGGGCGAAATAGGCGTCCTGGAGCCGCTCGATGCCCAGGACGGGGTCGCGGCCACCGGGGTCCAGGTCGAACGTCCAGCTGCGTTCGTCGTGCGTGGGACCGGCGATCGCCATCGACAGCGCCGGTTCCAGCCCGAGCAGCCGCCGTACGACGACCGCCCGGCTGGCCCATGGGCAGGCGCGGCTCACCACCAGCCGGTAGCGACCCGGCTCCACCTCGAAGCCGTCCTGCCCGTCGGCGGTGATCCGGGTGTCGATGTAGCGGCTGTCACGGGAGTAACCCCCGCCGGGGTTCACATAGCTCACACATGACGGCCTACCCGGGAACAACCGCGCCGAACGCCACGGAACGCTCACACGGGAAGCGGCTACCCGGATGGCCTACGCGGCACGGGTCTCCCCATCCCGGCCCCGGCCGACGCCCCCGGAGCGGACACCGCTCCGCGCGCCGACGGGGGCCTCGGCTCGGCGCCGCTGTCGAAGGCGGGGCCGGGAGGGGACGCGGATCTCCTCGCGGCGCCCCTCCCCCGACCGTACGGGCGACGGCTCGCCGGCTCAGCGCGGAGGGCTCTCCAGGACGAGACGGATCTCCGTCACCTCGTAACCCGCGCGGTCGAAGGCGGCCGCCATGGGGATGTTGACGGTGTCCGTCGTGGCCGTCACGCGGTCGGCCCCCTCAGCCGCGTGGAACCGGGTGATCTCCGCGAGGACTTCGTCGATCAGGCCCTGTCCGCGCTGCTCCGGGACGATGCCGAGGTAGCCGACGTTCCGGTGGTAGGGGGTCGCGGAGGGGATGGCCATGCCTGCCAGCGTGCCGTCCGGCAGGTGGGCGAGGCGCCACCAGGAGCGTTCGCCGGGGCAGTCGAGGTAGAACTCGATGTCCTCATGGGCCAGTTGCTCGGCGTCCATCGAGCGGAGCTCGTTGCGCGTATGCAGATCCAGGCTCCCGGAGGACAGCCGGACGAAGGCGTCGAGGAACTCCTCGTCCGTCGCCTCCCGGAAGACCAGTCTCCCCTCGGCCCCGGGGATCCCCGCAGCCGGTGTCCACTCGTAGCGCAGGCGCTCGATCTCGCTGCTCAGACCAGCCATCCGAGCCGCCTCCCGGCGCCAGGACACCGCCTCGGCCAACTCCGGCGTGCTCCGCCAGTCGCGGGGCAGCGAGATGTTGTAGCCGGGAAGGGCCCCGAATGCCTCATGGCCGGCGGCGAGCAACCCGGCGGCCACGGCGGCCGGGTCGGCCACGGCGGAGCGGACCTGGAGGCAGTCCAGCGCGATGGGCCGGGTGCTGTCGGCGCGGCCCCACCACAGGGCGCGGGCCAGGATCTCCCCGTCCTCGTCCTCGGCGAACCAGATCCACTCGGGACGGAACTGATTGTCCGCGAGCTCCTCCCGGATCCTTTCGGCGGTCAGGGCGGGGACGGGGCCGTCGGCCGGATAGGCGATGGCGCGGTCGAGGTCGGTGGGGTCTGCGGTGGCAGCACGGAAGAGCATAGGGTCATGATCACACCCTGCATCAGCCCTGACCAGGACTTTTCCGTCCGGCTCAGGAACACTCCGTGCCCGTGCCCCGCTCCTGTCACCCGGCCGGGAGCGGCGATCACCACCCGGCGGGACCGCCGAGTGCCGCCGGGGAGGTGCGGCGGCGCCGACCAGGAGGTCCGCGCTGCCGCCGGGGCCGCCCTGTGCGGGCGGCCGCGACGCGGATCCCGGCGTCCGGGGCGGGGCCGGGGATTTCGACACCGGCGGGGCCCGCCGCTTGGGTGGGGCCCGCCGGCATGACCGCGCGTGCGGCGGCGCGGTGGGTCCGGCGTCCGCCCGCCGACCGCCCGGCACCCAAGCGTCGCCGGGAAGGCCCAGAGCCTCAGAAGCCGAACACCTGGGTCCAGGTCCAGTCCTTCGTCACCACACCGAGGCCCATCTTGGTCAGGGAGCAGTTGAGGATGTTCTCGCGGTGGCCCTGCGAGTTCATCCAGGAGTCCATCACCTGGGCGGAGGAGCTCTGCCCACGGGCGATGTTCTCGGCACCGGGACTTTCGAAGCCCTGTGCGCGGGCCCGGTCGGCGAAGCTGCGCCCGTCCTGGCTGGTGTGGGAGAAGTAGCCATTGCCGGACATGTCCTCGCTGTGGAGCTGTGCGGCCCGGGTGAGACGGGAGTCGAGGGTCACGGCGGGACACCCCGCCTCGGCCCGCTCGGCGTTGGTGATCGCCAGGACCTTCTCGGCCGTGCTGCCCGCGGGGTTCACCGGGGCCGCCGGCGTGGTGCGGGGTCTGCTCGGCTTCTGCTTCGACGGCGTCGGACGCGGCGCGGCGGTGGTCGGCGCCGCGGAGGACTTCGTGGGCGACGCGCTGGGGCTGGGAGAGGCGGACTTGGTGGGCGAGGGGGACGGCGATGCCGAAGCGGTGGGCGAGGGCTGGACGGAGCCGGTCGACGGCACGGCGGGGGCCGATTCGGTGGCGGACGCCGACGTCACGGATTCCGCCTTCTCGTCCGGCGACAGCAAGGAGATCCCGACGACCGTTCCTCCCCCGATCAGCAGCGCGGCCGCCGCGGCCACGGTGATCGCACGGCGCCGCTGCCGTATTCGGCGCCGCCGGCGACCGAGCAGCCGGCCCTCGGCGACCTGGCCGATGACCGCGGTGCCGTCACCGGACGCTCCGGCCGGGACCGCCGGGTCCGCCGGGTCCGCCGGGTCCGCCGGGTCGCGGCCGCCGCCCGGCACGGCGTGGCCGACCGCGTCCAGGGCCGCCGTCCCGCTGCCGGGCGCACCCGCGGTCCCGAGCGCGGCCAGCCCCGCCAGCACCCCGGCCATCGGCACCAGGCCGAAGCCCACCAACAGCCCCTCGGCGGGTACGAGTCCCGCCCCGAAACCGGAGCAGACCGTGCAGTCACGCGCGTGGCGCGCGACCCGCTTGCGCCACAGCGCCGACGGGGCCCCGTCCCAGGCCGCGATCACCTCGTCCAGCAGCACGCAGCGGGGCACCGCGGACAGCGCCCGCACCACCACCCGGGCCGTCTCCAACTGCGCCTTCATCCGTTGCACGCGGACCGCCGCGTGCTGCGGGGACAGTTCCAGCGCCGCGGCCACCTCGGCCCGGCCGAGCTCGCCCGCCGCCTCAAGCCACCACAGGGACAGCAGCGCGCGGTCGTCGGCGTCCAGCCAGCGGGTGGCCTCGGCCACTTCCCGGCGCTGGCCCTCCAGCCCGAGCCGCACGATCGTCAGATCCACGAAGTCCGCGCCCGGGTCGGCCACGTCGTACGCGTCCTCCAGGCCGGAACCGGCCGGTCCGGCCCGGTGGGTCTGCCAGTGGCCGCGTATCTGGTTCATCGTGATGGCCACCAGCCAGGACCGGAAGCGTTCCGGGTCGTCCAGTGATGCGAGACCGCCGAGCGCGCGGATCATGGTCTCCTGCACCACGTCGTCGACATCGGCGTGCCTGTTCAGTGCCCGCCCCACGATGTTGTAGACGAGCGGCAGATACGCGGCGACCAGCTCGTCCTGCGCCCGCTGGTCGCCGCGTCGTGCCGCCTCGACCACCGCGCTGTTGTGTTCCCTGCTCGCGCCCACGCCTGTCCACGCTCCTTGTCGGCCCCGTCTGTCCCATCTGACACAGGGGAGACCGTTCGGCCGGGGGCGAGATAACAGAAAGTGTGCCGCAATCCTGTCCGTGCGCCCTTCGGGAGGGTGTCGCCCGTCCGAACTCGACCGCTCTGGCCGTTTCACCGGGATTCAGCATGAGATCGCATCTCTCGCTCCCCTTTGCCACGGACGCCGCGCGGAAGGGGCCGTCCGTTCGCACCCCCCTGACGTCCCCGTACCACGCACCGCTCGGCGGTGACAGCGAGACGTCAGCGGCACGTCAGCGGAACGTCAGGGCGGCGGACGAAGCTGTGAAGCGAACCAGATGCCGCACATGGCATCGACACTTCAAACGGGGAGCACCACATGCGTACCACCATCCGTCGCCCTGCCGCGCTCGTCGCGACCGCTGTCGCCACCCTCAGCCTGACGCTCACGGCCTGCGGCGGTGGCGATGCGAAGGCCGAAGGGGCTGCCCGGACCGCCCCGTCCCCCAAGGCCACCGTCGCGAAGAAGCCCGCCACCGCGCCGGGCCAGGCGGACAGCACCGGTTCCGGCGACGCGGGCGCCGACCCCGTCGCCCCCGCCACGCAGACCGGAGCCAAGAAGAAGGCCGGCGGCAGCGCCGCACGTACCTGCACCGTCGACGACGTGAACATCTCCGCGGCCAAGCAGGAGGGCGTCCCCACCACGCACCTCACGCTGACCGCGACGAACGTGTCGGGCTCGGCCTGCACGCTGCTCCAGTACCCCCTGATCGCGTTCGGCGACGTCCCGCAGACGGCCAAGGACGTTCCGCCCGTCGCCAAGAGCAAGCCGGCCGGTCCGATCGTCCTGAACGCCGGCACCCCGGCCTACGCCGCCGTGCGGATCAACGAGGGCGGCGTCGACGAGGAGACCCACGTCGTCACCTCCTTCTACGTGAACCTCTTCGCCGCCGACGGCCCCGCCGAGGGCGGCGAGTCCGTCGCCGCGCCCAAGGGCGGCATCGCGGTCGACGACGCGGTCGCGAAGACCGGCTACTGGACGTACGAACTGCGCAACGGAGCCGACGAGTTCTGAGCCGCCGTCCCCCGCGGTGCTCCACTCGTCCACGCGGAACGCCTCCCCCGGTCCGAAAGGCCTGGGGGAGGCGTTCCGCGTGGAAGCGTGCGACAGCCGGTCACGATCACCCATCCGCCCGGAGCCGGCCCCGGCCCCGGCCGACGGCGGGTACGGCAGCGACGCGCCCGGCGCGCGATGGGCTTTCGGGCCCCCGCAGCTCCGAGGGACGGGTGCCCGTCGGCCGACTTCCGGTGTTCCGCCCGCCGGGTCGCCGCGCACCACTGTCCCGACGGCGGCCCGAGCCGGCGGCGGCCCGCCGGGCTCACACGCCGCCCACGGGGCGGCCCGCTCCGGGAGGGCCGGCGGGAACGCCCGTCGCGCGGGCCCGGCTCCGCGCGTCGGAACGGTGCCGTCCCCCGGCCATCCGCCGGACGGCTTCGACGGCCGCGCCCGCTCCGTCCTCGGCCGCCATGTGCTGTCCGGCCGTGGTGGCGGCGCGGGCGTACGTCTGCTGCTTCACGACACGGTCGAGTGCGTCGGCGAGCCGTTCGGCGCTGAGGCGGCGGAAGGGAATCGGATCGGTGGCGGCGCCGATCGACGCCAGTCGCCCGGACCAGAACGGCTGGTCGGCGGTCACCGGCACGGTGACCGCCGGCACTCCGGCGCGCAGCGCGGCCGCCGAGGTGCCCGCCCCCGCGTGGTGGACCACTGCGGCCAGCCGGGGGAACAGCAGGGCGTGCGGGACGTCCCCGATGGTGAGGACGTCGTCCGCGTCGGGTCGTCGGCGGGACGGGCCGGGGGCCACCCGGCCCGTCCGGGGCCAAAAGCAGGGCCGGGCATCACCCGCCCGGCCGGCCGGCGAGTCGGCGTCAGATCGCGGTCGCAGGGGTGCGCGGGGTCCGGGTGCGGTAGGAGTGTCCGAGCTCCGGACCGAGACCGAAGTAGTGGCGGAAGTTGTACACGAGGGGGCTCCAGGCGGCGGGGTCGACATGGTCGGTGCCGGGGACGACGATCGCGGGGTCGGCGTGGACCTTCAGCACGACGGCCTCGACGATGACGCACTCCCCCGAGACGTCAGGTCGCACCCGCTCGGCGCGGGCCTCGAACTGGAGAGGGCACTCGGCGACCCGGGGCGGCCGGACCGTGCGGGAGGGCGCGGCGCGCAGGCCGGCCGCGGTGAATTTGTCGGACTCGAAGCGGCAGTCCTCCGGCTTGCCCGGAGGCACCGGGTTCCGGCCGGTCAGCGGCGCGAGTCGCTCCACCGCGGGCCACAGCGCGGGAGCGGGCAGATTGACGACCAGGTCGGGACGGTCACAGAGGTTCTGGGCGGACTGCCCCTCCCGGCCCAGGCCGAGCACGACAGTGCTGCCGAGCGCCCAGGCGGAGGACATGGGAGCGAGGTTGAACGAGCCGTTCTCGTTCTCCGTCGTGAGGAGGACCACGGGAGTCCCGAAGTACAGGATGCTCGGCTCGATCGCGATGTGGGCGTCCTCTGCCTCGACGGGCAGGGCACTGAGAGGTGCGGTGTTCATGGTGGGGAGCGTAGGAGCCGGACCCTTCGGCCTCCGCCGAAGTGTGGGACGCGCCGGCGGAGGCCGGACGGGCGGTTCACCGGTGGCGGCTCAGGGTTCGAGGGCGGCGGGCGGGGTCTTCGTACCGGACACGGTCCGCGGGCCGCTCTCGGGGAGACGGCTGAGCCTGTCGCGCAGTTCGGTGCTCGCGGGGTGGCCGGTCTCGTCCGCGATCTCCAGGGCGTGGCGCCAGGCGAGCCGGGCCGCCTCGTCGTCCCCGACGGCGAGATGGGTGTCGCCGAGGTGGCCGAGGATCTCCGTCTCGCCGTAGCGGTCACCGACACTGCGATCCAGTTCCAGCGCACGCCGGTAGCAGTCGAGGGCTTGGGTGAACTCGCCCAGGTGGTGGTGCGCGTAGCCGAGGCTGTCCCATGCCCCGGCCTCACCGTGCGGGTCACCGGCCTCCCGGTTCAGGGCCACCGCCTCGGTGCAGTGGTGGAGCGCCGCTCGGTGATCGCCGAGCGTGCTGTGCAGCCAGCCGACGTTGTTGAGGGCCTTGGCCTGTCCGGCGCGGTGGCCGGCCTGCCGGTACAGCTCCAGAGCCTGCTCGGCGTGGCCGAGGGCCTCCCGCTGGCGCTCCTGCTGGTGGCACACCCAGCCCAGCCCCCGGTGGGTGTGGGCCTGGCTGACCCGGTCGCCGAGGCGCTCATAGAGCTCCAGGGCACGGTGGAAGTGGCGTCGGCCGTCGTCGAGCCGACCGGTCTGGGTATGGACGTTGCCGAGGCCGCGGTGTGCGGCCGCCTCCCAGGCACCTTCGCCCAGCCGTTGTGCCGCGTCGAGCGCGAGGTGCTGGCTCGTGGCCCAGTCGTGCCAGTGGCCCCGGTAGTCGAAGAACGTCTCAAGGGCCCGGGCCAGCCGGCAGACCTGGGCGTCCCGGCGTGTCCTGGCGGCCAGGTCGAGGGCGCCGAGCAGGGCGGGGTGTTCGGTGGTGAACCAGGCCAGGGCCTCGCCGTGGTCCGCGAGGTCCTGGGGTGTCACACCGGGCGGGACGGTCGTCACGCCGACGGGGTCCTGGTGGGGGTCCAGCTGTCGCGCGCCCGCGAGGGCGGTGTGCAGGTAGAAGTCCACCAGCCTGGTGAGCGCCTGGTCGTTGCCGTCGGCCGGTTCCCGCCGTGCCTGTTCGACCGCGTGGAGGCGGGCCAGGTCGTGCAGTCGGTAACGGCCGGGCGCGGGCTGCTGGACGAGGTGCGCGTTCTCCAGTTCCCGCAGCGCCGCCCGTACGGCGGCGATCGGCCGGGCGACGAGGCAGGCGACGGCGGCCTGACCGATCTCCGGGCCGGGTGCGATTCCCACGAGCCGGAGCACTTCCGCCGCACCGGCGGTCAGCGCGCGGTACGAGACCGTGAAGGCCGCGCGCACGCTGGCCGTCAGATCGCCCGCGTCGAGGGCGTCCAGCCGTGTCGACTCGTCCCTGAGTTCCTCGGCCAGCACGGCCAGCGGGAAGTCGGGGTGGGCGGCCGCGCGGGCACCCACCACGCTGATCGCCAGCGGCAGTCCCGCACAGTGCTCCAGCAGCGCGGCCACGGCTTCGGGCTCGGCCGCCGCCCGCTCCTGGCCCAGGTGGCGGGTCAGCAGTTCCGCCGCCTCGGGGGCGGTCAGCACGTCCAGTGTCAGGAGCCGGGCCCCGTGAGCGCTGGCCAGCCCGGCGAGCCGCCGACGGCTGGTGACCAGCACCGTGCAGCCGGCGCTCCCCGGGAGCAGCGCGGCCGCCTGCCCGGCGTCGGCGGCGTTGTCCAGCACGATCAGCATCCGGCGCCCCTGCACCAGGCTCCGGTACAGCCCCGTCTGCGCCTGTACGTCCAGCGGTACCGATCCGGATTCCACTCCCAGGGCGTCGAGGAACCCGCGCAGTGCCACGGCGGGCGCGACGGGCTGCCCCGAGGGGTCGAAGCCTCGCAGGTCCACGTACAACTGGCCGTCGGGGAAACGGTCGAGGTTCTGGTAGGCCCACTGCAGGGCCAGCCGCGTCTTGCCGACTCCCCCGCTGCCGCCGATCGCGGAGATCACCACCGGGCCGCCCGGCCGGTCCGCCGGGGCCAGGGCCTTGTCGAGCTCCGCGAGCTGCTGGTCCCGGCCGGTGAACCAGTACGGCGAGGAGGGGAGCTGGCGCGGGATCGGGGAGCCGTCCCCGGTGCGCGGGGGCGTGAGGGCCAGTGCGGGATCGCCGGTGAGTACGCGTTGGTGCAGTCGCTGCAGCGGTGCTCCGGGGTCGACTCCCAGTTCCTCCGCCAACCGCCGTCGCACGGCCTGGTAGTGGGTCAACGCGTCGGCGGGGCGGCCGCTGCGGTACAGGGCGAGGATGAGCTGGCCGGCGAGACGCTCGTCCAGCGGGTGTTCGCCGGTGCGGGCGGTGAGCGCGGGCAGCAGTTCGCCGTGCAGCCCGCGGCGCAGGCGAAGGTCCGTGTCGTCCAGTTCGACGGATAAGCGTTCCCGTTCCAGGGTGTGGCGCAGATCCGAGAACCAGGGTGTGTCCACGGTGGCGAACGGGGTGCCCCGCCAGAGCCGCAGGGCCCGCCGCGTCAGCTCGGCGGCCTGCCCGTCGTCCGCCGTCCGGGCCCGCGCGGCCAGATCACGGAAGCGGTGGAGGTCGACGGAGAGCGGGTCCGCCTCCAGGAGATAGCCCCCCGGCTGCCGTACGATCCGCACCTCGGCGGCGGACGCCAGCGCCTGGCGCAGCCGGGACAGATAGCCGTACAGCGTCCCTCTGGCCCGTTGTGGTGCCCGGTCCCCCCACACCCGGTCGACGAGCTCGTCGACCGGTACCGGCCGGTTGGTGTCGACGAGCAGGGCGGCCAGCACGGCCCGCTGACGGAGGTGCCCCACGTCCGCCGGACGGCCGTCCACGTGTGCCTCGATCGTGCCGAGCAATCCGAATTCCGCCACCATGCCGCCCCCTCCTCCGCGGTCATCGTAGCCACGGGACACCTGCCGTCCGCAGGTCGATCCAAGGTTTTCCCAAGGCTTCTTCCAGCCCCGACCGGTAGGAGGCCGCCTCCGCGGGACAGCGGAGGGCAGCACGCTCCTGGACGGTCGCGGGGCGGACCACGCCCAGGCCGGTGTCCGCCGGCCTACCGGTCGGCCTCCGGGGGCGGGGACTCACCCTTTCCGATCCCTCACCGCGGCCGCCACGGTCAGCGCGGTGCCCACGAGAGGCGGCAGCGCCATCGCGGCGAACAGCCATCCGGGCACGTGGGGCTCAGGGGCGGAGCGCCACAGGACCGCGCAGCCGACGAGAAGGGACAGACCGATGCACGCGTCGAGCACCAGCAGGGCTCGGGCCGCACGGCGGGCAGAGGCGCGGTTCCTGGGGCGGTCGGGCGTGAAAGGGGACAGCGCGCGGCCGGCGAACGGTGCCGCGTCCCCGGACGCCGGTTCGTCGCGCGGGGTCGTCCGCAGCACGGCCTCCGCACAGGCGGTCAACAGCACCGTCACCCCCGCATGGAGGAACACCAGCACGAAGGCGCTGCCGACGGACCGGTCGGTCCAGGCGTCCACGCCGTCGAAGCCGATGTGCTGCGGTATGCGGTCCGGCAGGTGCGGGTAGCGGAGTACGCCCCAGACGGCCAGTCCGACGAGCAGGAGGACGTTCGGGACCAACCAGGGACGAAGAGAGGAGGAGAGCACCATGGATTGATCATCCGTCGTGGGGACGGGATGCGGAAGCAGCGGGCCTCGGCCGTACGCCGTCGCACGGCCGCGGCCCGAAGGGCGCGCGGCTCGGGCACCGCGGTCAGGGGCACGGCGGTCCGGGCGGGGTGCCCTCGGGGAGGAGCCGGCGCTCCTCCTTGGTGTAGTCGCGTCCGGCAGCGGCGCACAGCGCGCGGAACTGGGGTTCGGGCAGGAGGTCGAAGGTGCGGCGCCGGGTGCCGTCGTCGATGAGCAGCCGGTGTCCCCGTGTGACCCTCGCCGTCGCGTCGGTGATCTCCCCGGTGATCCCCTCGGACACCACCAGGGTGACGGAGGATCCGTCCGTCGGGTGGTGGATCTGGAGCTGCCCCTTGTCCGCACGGTGAAGGACGAGGCTGCCGTCGGGTCCGAACCCGATCAGCTGGTTCAGGGACGAGCCGGAGACATTCCCCGCCGACGGCTTGCCGCGGTCGACGTCCCACACCCGCACTTTCCCGTCGGTGTTGTGCACGGCCAGGCGTGAGCCGTCGGGCGCGAAGACCATGGCGCTGCCGAGCGAATCGTCCGCGAGGGGAGTGCTGATGCCCGGTCCCCTCAGGGTCGGGCCGCGGCGCGGAGCGAGGACGTCCCACAGCAGGATCTCGCCGCGCCCGACTCCCGCCCTGGTCACGACGGCCACCTGACCGGGGTGACCGGGACGCGGCATCAGCCGGCCGAAGGTGAAGAGGTCGCCGATGGGTCCGTTGGAGTTGGGGCCCGGGTGGGCGAGGAAGGACGGAGCCGGCACGGTGCCGTCGGCCGCGTCGAGACGCGTCAGCCTTCCGTCCTCGGTCAACACGACGACCTCGCTTCCGTGCAGTCCGGCGACGCTGTCGATCCTCCTGCCCTTCCGTACCGCGTCCGGGATCGGCACACTGTCGGTGAGGTCCCCCGCCGCGTACGAGCGGTCGAGGCCGCCGTTCCTCCCCCACACCACGATCCTGCGGGAGTCGGCGGTCCAGGTGATCATCCGGTCGTGGTAGTCGTGCTGTTTCGCGATCCGCACGGACCGCAGGAGCGTGCGGGAGGCGTCCAGGACTTCGAGGGCTCTGTCGGTGACCCTGGCGATGGAGCGCCCGTCGGGCGCCAGGGCGTACCGCTGGCCCTGGGAGTCATCGGCCAGGAACCGCGCGTTGCCCGACCGCTCGGCCTTCACCACCATCAGTGTCGTTCCGACGGGGACGATAACGGTGAGTCCGCCGTCCTTCCGCGGTACCGCCGCCACATCCGTGTAGCCGGCGGGGTCGGCGCCCGAGGTGGGCAGGCGAGTGCGGTAAGCCTGGCCGGTACGCACATCCGTCAGGGTCGACTCGGCGTACCCGCCCTCGTCGTTCCCGCCGGCTGCCGCAGTGCCCTCGACGTCGTAGTTGCCGGTGGCGTCCCCGCTCGCGCCCACGGCGGGGAAGGGGATACGGGCGCCCGGTGTGCGGCCGAGGGCCTGGACGTACAACCGGCCACCGTCCTCGGTGACGGCTGCCTCGCCTCCTGCTCGCAGGATCGCCCCCGCCGAGGACATGCCGGTGAGCCGGCCCAGGCTGTAGAGCGGTCGTCCGGTCGTGAGGTCCTTGATCTCGATGTGCCGTCCGTCCTCGTCCCACCGGGTCAGGACCACGGCGTCCGGGTCCGCGGTGAAGGCCGCCTCGTTCACCCGGGCCCCGGCGACCAGACCGTCCGGCACGGGCAGCCGGTCTCCGGAGGGCACCTCCCAGGCTTCGGCGAACGACGGGACGCACCGCCGGTCGTCGTTGGCGCACTCCACGGAGTGGTCGTCCATGGTCAGCAGCAGCCTCTTCCCGTCGCCGCTGAAATCCAGGGTGGCACCGAACCGGTCGGGGACCCGGTGCTTCTCGCGCTGCAGGACGACGGGATCCCCCGGATCGCTCAGCCGCCACAACTTCACCGTGTCCCGGGTGGCCAGGGCGGCGAAACGACCGTCGGGGCTGATGGTGCTCACGAACTCACCCGCGGGCACCCCGCCGAGCTCCGCCGTCCGGATCCTGCCTTCAAGAGCGCCCGTGACCACGGTGAACGTCCATCGGTCGCCGCCCCCCGGCTTCGACCCCACCAGGAGCGTACGACCGTCGGGTGTGACGTCCATGCCTCTGATCTGTCCCTTCCACACCGCCGGATGAGCGCCCACCAGGTACTGTCCCCGCGCGTACTGATGCAGCAGGGCGTCGCGGGTCTTCGGAGTCCGCTGGGTGTTCCAGGCGGCCAGGGCCAGTTGCAGGGCGGTGGCGGGCTCGCTGCCTGGGGTGTCCTCAGCCGCCTGGGCCAGCACCCCCGCCGCCTGGGCCCGCAGTTGTCGCTCGGTCTGCCGCAGGCTCTGCCAGGTGGATACGGCCAGGACGAGAGCCACCACCGTGAGCACGGCCAGAGCTCCCACGGCGGCCTGCTTGAGACGGGCCCTGCGCCGGGAGTACCCAAGGCTGAGCCGGATGTACGCGCGCTCTTCGGCGGAGATGTCGTCGGGGTGCGCGACCAGCCGGCGGTCGGCCTCCGCGAGATCGGTCCCACTCAGCAGCCTGGCGGGCTCGCGCTGCTGTGTCCGCCACCTGCGCAGGTCGCCTCGCAACTGCTCCTGCCAGGCACGGAAGTCCCGGGAGTCGGTCAGCCACTGTCGAAGGCCGGGCCACAGCCGGGTCAGCGCCTCGTGGGCCAGGTCGACGATCTCCTCGGCGTCGCCGGGCGCCCTGGAGAGGACGATGAGCTTGCTCGGCGCCAGCTTCCGCACCAGATCGACCAGTTCGGGAGCCAGATCGGCGACACGGGTGGGGCGACGGAGGAAGGCGTCCCCGTCGGGCCGGGCCAGCTGCACGAACAGCCGGCGGGCGCGCTCCGCCTCCGCCTTTGTCAGGGCGTCGAGTGTTTCGTCCGCGTAGCCGACGAGGGCTCCGGCCACCCCGCCCAGCTCGTCGTACGCGGCGTGCGTGAGCATCGACCGGCTGCGACGCTCCCACAGCTCGGTCAGGGCGAACTGGACCAGGGTCATGCGGCCCGGCTCACTGCCCGCGTCAGCGACGATCCGTTCCGGCAGCCCCGGCTCGAACCACAGCCCGGGTACGGCGTCGACGGGCGCGGTCACCGCCCGCTCCAGGTCTGGTGCGGCCAAGGGGGCGAGGAACTCCACGGCGTCGCCGACCAGGTCGGAGGTGGCGGGCGTGAGCAGGGTGTCGAGGGAATCGGGCCGTACGGTCGCGACGACCCGCAGCACCGCAGTGCCGTGCCGGCCCGCCAGGTCGGCCAGCATCCCGAACAGGGCGCGGGCGCCGGCCGGGTCGGCGCCCGCGTACTCCTCGAACTGGTCGACGAAAAGCACGTGTCCGCCGCTCGCCGATCGAGCGAGGATCCTGCCGCGGAGCTCGGCCGGAACATCGTCCCCGGTCTCCAGCAGCGCTGCCAGCTCCTCCGCCCTGGACAGCCGTTCGATCTCGCCGAGTCCCGGCTCCAGGACCCCTGTCAGGGCGCGCGCCAGGATCGTGGACGCCCGTGCTCCCGGTACGGGCCGCAGTTCGGACACGTCCATCGCCCCGGCCCGCAGCCGAGGCAGTACCCCGGCGCGCACCAGGGAGGACTTCCCGCAACCGGACGGTCCCGCGACCAGCGTCACCGGCCGGGCGCGTACGGCCGTATGCACGCGCGCGGTATCGGCCTCCCGGCCGTGGAAGAACTCCGCTTCCTCCTCCGTGAAGGCCGCGAGCCCCTGGAACGGGCAGCGCGGTCGCAGCGTCGCCTCGTCGACCAGTTCGGCCGACGGCAGCAGATAGGCGGTGCGCTCACCCAGGTGCGCGGCGACCGTCATCCCGACGACGCCGTCCTGGGCATCGTCCCAGACCGCGGAGCCGCTGAACCCGCCCGAGATCGGCGGCCCCGGCTCATGGGCCTCCATCTGCACCCAGCCCGCGCCCTGACCCGCCCGAAGCGTCCCCGAGGCCCATACGCCGCGGTCGGCACCGACCGGATAACCCAGGGCACGGAACGTGTGGCCCCAGACCCCGGTCCCGTCGACCAGCGGCACGGCCCGCGCGCCCTCCACCGCGGCCTCCAGCCGCAGCAGCGCGACATCGTGCCCGCCCGGCTGCCACGACACCACGACCGCTCGCGCGCTCGGTCTCCCCTCCATGAGGGGGAAGTCAAGGTGCAGGGGCTCTTCCGGCGCCTCCTGCGCACTCTCCGCCGTCCCGAGCGCCCCTGTCACCACATGGGCACAGGTGCAGACCACGTCCGCGGCGACCAGGAACCCCGCGCCGACCACCTCGCCCGCGGCCGTGCGGATCCGTACCTGCGACGCTTCCAGCACGTTGCTCCCCCGCACTGCGGCCATGCGCTCCCCCGTACCCATGTGTCTTGCGCCCCGCCTCAGGCCAGCATCCTCGGCACAGCCGTCTCGTACAACACGGCACCACCGGAGGGCCGTTGGAGCGTCCGCACTCAGGTCTCGCCCCTCCGCGCGCCGGGAGCCCGCTTCCGGGAAGTCCCGCTCGGCCGAGCCGCGCCGACGGGTACGGGGCCGCCCTCGTCGAGATCCTCCGGAGACCGCCGGCGACCTGGCGGGGCTGTCCGGGGCAGCCGGAGTCAGAGGGCGAGGAGGGCCCAGCGTCGGCGGCCGCCGTCCTGCTGGTCGGTGTCGGCGCCGCACGAGACCACGCCCAGCGCCGCGATCTCCGGGAGGAGCCCCTGGTCGAGGGGCGCGAGACCGGGCCGGTGGGACAGGACGAGGACCAGGGCCCGGTGGTCCTGGTCGGCGAGGTGGACGCTGATCCGGCTGCCTCCGTCCCCGACGGCCGCGACCACCAGCCGGACGGTCAGCTCGGCGGCCGTGTGGCCGTCATCCACCGGGTAGCCCCATGCACGCAGCTGCGCCGCGGCGTTGCGGCCCGCCCTGGCCGCGGACCAGAGGGCCGACTCGTATGTCCAGTTCGCGGCACGGCGGTTCGCGATCCTCACGCGCGGCCGCGGCCGCGCCATCACCTCGGCGGCCTCGTCGCCCTCGGGGTTCCTCGTCTCCGGGCGAGGCGGCTCCACGGGCTTCTTCGGGGGCGGAGGTGTCTTCGGCGGGTAGTCGGGCCGGTGTCCCGCCTCCGGGTCCTGCGGTGACGGCATGGCTGTCCCCCGGGGGTGTGCGAGGTGGCCGACGGCCGAGGCACCATCGTAGGGGCGGGAAAGCACCACTGGATGCGAAATGCCGCCATGCCTCCGTTCACGGCCTTGTCGCCGAAGCCCGCGGAACGCGGTTCGCGGGGGTCCGCCCGTGCTGTCGGGAGGTCCCGCCTTCCCCGGGCCGGGTGACGCCTCGCCCCGCTCACGACGGGGTCCCGGTGACTCGCCCCTGCCGACGGGCCCGGAAGGCGGCGCGGCCGTCAGGGTTCCTGGTGCGCGAAGACGCCCTTCGAGGCGAAGACGAGCTCGGCGAAGCGTTCACCCATGCGGCGGTGCGTGGCGGCGTCGGGGTGGAGCTGGTCGGGCAGCGGCAGTTCGAGGGCGTCCTCCTCGCCGTAGAGGTCGCGGCCGTCGAGGTAGTGGAGGTTCGGGTCGTCGGCCGTCCGCTGCTCCACGATGCGCGCCAGCTCGTCGCGGATGACGCCCAGGGTCAGTTTCCCGCTCGCGCGTTCCGCCGGGTCGCCCGCGGCCTGGAACCGGAGGGGCCCGTTGCCGAGGGTGCTGAAGTCCGGGACGCTGGGGCCGGGCGTGTCCTCGTGGATGGGGCACAGGATGGGTGAGACGACCAGCAGCGGCGTGGTGGGGCGCCCTTCACGGATGGTGTCGAGGAAGCCGTGGACCGCGGGCCCGAAGGCGCGCAGGCGCATCAGATCGGTGTTGACCAGGTTGATGCCGATCTTGATGCTGATCAGGTCGGCGGGAGTGTCCCGAAGGACGCGGGCGGTGAACGGGTCGAGCAGGGCACTGCCACCCAGGCCCAGGTTGATCAGTTCCACACCGCCGAGGGAGGCCGCGAGCGCGGGCCAGGTGGTGCTGGGGCCAGCGGCGTCGGAGCCGTGGCTGATGGAGCTTCCGTGATGCAGCCACACCCTGCGCCCCGGGTCGGACGCGGGCTCCACGGGGGCGTCGGTACGCAGGACGGCGAGCTCGGTGGTCTCGTTGTGCGGCAGCCAGATCTCGATGTCCTTGACACCGTCGGACAGGCCGGTGAAGCGGAGCGTTCCGCCCCGGCCGGGCTGGTGCTCCGCCGTGCCGGTGGTCATGTCGATGGTCAGGGTGTTGCCGCCCTTCACACCGCCCTGGGCGGCCGGCCGGCCGTCGACGAACAGCTCGTACACGCCGTCCGGACGGGGCGGGGCGCCCACGTACATCCGCTTGGTGGGCAGCGCGTCCAGTTCGACGGCGGTGGCGCGGGTACGGAAGACCAGCCGTACTCCCGAGGGCTGGGCCTCGGCCAGGGCCAGCTGTCCGTCGGCGCACTGCGCCCGGGCCCTGGCGGGCAGGCGGTGCGGCAGCACGCCGTACTCGGTCCGCTCCACGTCGAGGGCGCCCCGCAGCAGGTCCGCTGTGACGGGCGTGGTGATCCAGCCGCCCTTGTCCTTGCGGTCCTTGCTGTCCATGACGCCGTTGCCGTCCTTGCCGTCCTTGCTGTGCTTGTTGTGCATTGCCTCAACCTGTGGGACGAAGTGATGGGTTCCCGGCTTCGCCGACAGCTCGCACCGGTGCGACCTGCGGCTTGTGAGCCCTGCTCAAGGCGCGGGCCAGGTCCTTAGCAGGGTGTCGAGGGCGTCGAGGATTTTGGTCCAGCTCTCCTGCGAGTCGGGGGCACTGTGGCTGAACCCTCCTGCGAGCTCCAGGCTGACGTAGCCGTGGAAGACGCTGCCCAGCAGCCGGACCGCGTGCGTCCCGTCCGGCTCCGTCAGGTCGTAGCCGAGCAGGATCGCGCGCATCATCTGCGCGTGTCTGCCGCCGGCACTGGCAGCGGCCGCGGCGGGGTCGAGCCGCAGCCGGGTCGCGGCGTAGCGGCCGGGATGCTCCTGGGCGTAGTCCCGGTAGACGTTGGCCAGGGCGGCGAGGGCGTCCTTGCCGGCCCGTCCGGCCAGGGCGGTGGCGCCACGGTCGGCGAGCTCCTCCAGGGCGAGCAGGGCGATGCCGGTCCTGAGGTCGTGGGAGCTCTTCACATGCGAGTAGAGACTCGCGACCTTGACGTCGAACCGCCTGGCGAGCGCCGAGACGGTCACCTGGTCGAAGCCGACCTCATCGGCCAGTTCCGCACCTGCCCGGACCAGCCGTCCCGTGGTGAGTCCCGCGCGCGCCATGCTCCTCCGTTCTACAGAATCGATTATGCAGCTACCTAAAAGCTTTAGGCAAACTCCTATAAACATACGGCATCAACTGAGGGGCCTCGCGCCCGTGGTGGCCCCTCAGTCGCGTCGCGGTGCTTCGGGGGGTGCCCCCTCGCCGCTCAGCCTTCCCCGAGAGCGGCGAGCAACTCCCGCTCGCGCTCCTTCCCGAGCCCGGCGCGCCTCGACCGGTCCAGCCCCCGCTCGCGTTCCCAGACCAGCGTGTCGGCCAGCAGCTCCGCCCGGTCTCGGTGCCGCAGCCCCGCGGCCGCCGCCGCGGAGCCGTCACGGGCCGACCACCCCGCCAACGCGGGCTGGACCGCCCACATCGGCAGCGATCCGGGACCCATGTACTCGGCCACGCCCCGCTCGAGCAGCCATGCGGCCCCGGCGCCGGCCACCGGCCCGGTGTGGCCGCCCAGAGCGCGGGACAGGTCGATCCACTCCCCGAAGGGAACGGTCGGGCCGACCGCGTTGTACGTGCCGGTGACCCCCTCCTCCGCGGCGTCGAGCAGCCAGGCAGCGAGGTCCCGCACATCGACCACCTGCGTCGGTACGGACGGCGTGTCCGGCACCAGCATCGGCCCCAGCGGATCCCGGGCGGCCCGGGCCACCCAGTAACCGGAGCGGTCGCTGCGGTCACCGGGGCCCCCGATGAGGCCGGCCCGCGCGATGAGGAGCCGCTCGCCCACGGCCTCCTCCGACGCCTGTTCGCAGGCGGCCTTCGCCTCGCCGTACAGCTCCCGGCCGACCTCGGCGCGATCGGTCGGGGCGAGGAGCGCCGCGGATTCGTCGGCGTCCGCCACGGCATGGGAGGCGTAGGCGCTGACAGAGGAGATGCAGGCCCAGTGCTTGGCCCTGGCGGCCAGCGCCCGCAGGGCGTCACGGACGAAGCCCGGCTGCCACGAGACCTCGACGACCGCGTCCCAGTCGCGGTCGAGCAGCGGTTCGTACGCCGAAGGGTCACGCCGGTCGGCGCGCACCAGCACCGCACCGTCCGCCACCTCTCCGCTTTCACCGCGGGCGAGACACGTCACCCGGTGCCCGCGCTCGATCGCCTGCCGGGACACCTCCCGGCCCAACCATGCTGTACCGCCCAGAACGAGGATTTCCATCCCGTCACTCAAGCATCGCCGGCACCGCCCACCACGGCCGCTTCGCCAGGAGCAGACCCCCGGGCCACGTCCCCTTCCGCGTGCAGGTCCCCGTCTCCTTCCCCTCATGCACATGCACACGCACTTCCCCGGGTACGTCCACCACCACGGTGCCGGGCCCGGAGCGGCGCGGCCATCGGGACGAACGACGCGGCCCCGTCGCCGTGCGGTATCGGTTCGGCTCGGCCGCTCCCGGGGCCAGCGCCCGTCGGGCAGGGTTCCGGGTCCGGTCCGTCGGGCGCGGCCGTCTCCGGCCGGGTGTGTACAGTCGGCTCGCCCCGGCGGGTGCCGGACGCACGGGGCGGCCTTTACCGACCGGCCAGGTGGAGTCATGACCAGTACGAGCGACGAGCCGGACCTGTCCGAGCAGACCTTCCCGGGATCCCCCGGGTCCCCCGGAACCCTCGTGGAGCGCAAACAGCGGATGCGGCGCAGGCTGGAGCGGCTGATCGGCATCGCCGCCACCGAGGGCAACGCCCTGCTGCCGCTGCGCAACGGCGACGAGATCTTCGCGGCCATGCTGGAGAGCATCCGCGGTGCCCAGCACACCGTGGACATGATGACCTTCGTGTACTGGCGCGGGGAGATAGCCCGCCGCTTCGCCGAGGCGCTGGCCGACCGGGCCCGCAACGGCGTGCGGGTGCGGCTGCTCCTGGACGGCTTCGGCAGCCGGCTCATAGAGAAGGACCTGCTGGAGCTGATGGAGGACGCCGGTGCGGAGGTGGCGTGGTTCCGTAAACCGCTGTACCTCTCCCCGCTCAAGCAGAATCACCGTTGTCACCGCAAGGTGCTGGTGGTGGACGAGGGGACCGCCTTCACCGGCGGGGTGGGCATCGCCGAGGAGTGGTGCGGCGACGCGCGCAACGAGAACGAGTGGCGCGACACCCATGTGCGGGTGCGGGGTCCGGCGGTGGACGGCATGGCCGCCGCCTTCGCGCAGAACTGGGCCGAGTGCCACGACACCCTCTTCGACGACCGCGACCGGTTCACCGGCCACACCCCGCAGGGTGACGCCGTCGTACAGGTCGTACGAGGGTCGGCCAGCATCGGCTGGCAGGACATGCAGACGCTCCTGCGGGTCATGCTGGAGTCCGCCCAGGAGCGGTTCCGGCTGGCCACCGCGTACTTCGCCCCCGACCCCTACTTCATCGGGTTGCTGTGCGCGGCCGCCCGGCGCGGGGTGGAGGTGGAGATCCTGCTGCCCGGCCCCCACACCGACAAGCGGGTCTGCCAGCTGGCCGGGCAGAACCACTACGAGGACCTGCTCGCGTGCGGGGTGCGCATCTTCCAGTACCAGCCGACGATGATGCACGCCAAGGTCATCACGGTCGACCAGGTCGCGGCCCTGACCGGTTCCACCAACTTCAACCGCCGCTCGCTCGACCACGACGAGGAGGTCATGCTCGCGGTGCTCGACGAAGGGTTCACCGCCGAACTCGACCGGCACTTCGACGAGGACCTGCTCGTGAGCGAGCGGATCGAGCCAGGACGGTGGAGGAGGCGCTCCACCGCCCAGCGCCTGCGGGAGGTGGCCGTGGCCCCCATCCGGCGTTTCCTCTGATTCGGCGAGACCGCCGAGCGGCCGGGGAACCGCGCGGGAGGAACCCGGCCGGCAGGGGGGCTTGCGCACGGCACCGCGGGGCACACGCAGACACACCTCGTCAGACAAGGGAGTCCGCTCGTGATAGTCGCCGTCGTCATCGCCGTGTGTGTGGTCCTGGCCGTGCTGGCCTTCCTCGTACCCCGTATCTCCCGTCACCCCGAGCGTGGCACGCAGCGCACGCTCGGGGCGGGCGCGCGGGCCGGGGGCAAGGCCCCCGGCGTCGTGGGCCGCCTGCTCAGCAAGCCGTTCCGTTCCAGTTCCCGCGCCGTGGGCCGCAGCGGCTCCGCCGGGCGCCGGGCCCGTGGCCGCATGCCCTTCTGACCCCGGGCACCGTCACGCCCCCGGGCTTACGCCGCGGCAGGGGGACGACGGAACGTCCACCGGTCGGGACGTACGGAACCGGGGCGGCGGTGGAGCCGGACCACCGGCCGCGCGCCAAGGCATTCGCCTTCGACGAGCGCGGCCGGCGGGAACGACCGGGGCCTTGCGTACGGATGCCCCCGAGGGAGGAGCTAGGGACGGACGTAGGGCCGGGTCATGATCTCCATGTTGTGTCCGTCCGGGTCGTCGAAGTACGCGCCACGGCCTCCGAAGAGGCGGTTGATCCGGCCGGGTTCGCCATGGCTGGGGTCGGCGTAGTAGGTGACCCCGAGCGCGTCCAGGCGGGCGATCATCGTGTCGAACTGCGCGTCGGGCACCAGGAACGCGTAGTGCTGCGACTGGATCGGCTCGTCCTGCATCTCGTAGTAGTCGAGCGTCACACCGTTGCCGAGGTCCACGGGCAGGAACGGCCCGAAGGGATGACCGACCTCCAGCCCGAGGATCGTGGCGATGAACTCGGCCGACAGGCTCCGGTCCTTGGCGAATACGGCGGTGTGGTTCAACTGGACGGTGGTCGTCGGCAGTCCGGGCGCGGGCGCGTGCTGCTGGTCATGGGTCATCGGTGAGGTGGCTCCGGGTCTTCGCAGTGTCGGGACGTCGCGATTTCGGTTCGACGGAAGCCGAAATCGGTGGGGCGCGGGCACCCGTACGCGGGTGCCGCCGAGGAAGACACGGAAACGGCGGGCCCCTGGCCCGCCTCGCGCTCACGCCGAGGCCGGGGAGCTCACTCGTGTATGGCGCAAGGCCGACCCGGCAGTCACACGGAGGACACTAACGCCGAACAGGTGTGGAGGCAACGCTGTTCGCCTTCCGTACCGCCGGCTCGGGGCGGGACGGCGGACCGGCACGTCGCTGCCGGGCGGGCTCCTCGGGCCGCGCCGCCGACGCGCCCGTCCCCGGCGCCTGGTACCGGGGACCCGCCCATTGAACTCCCGGCCGCCGCTCTCCGTATCCACCCGCAGATACGGACCACCGAGGAGCAGTCGTGGCGATCATTCAGAGCGGTCGGGCCGCCAGGCGCCAGACCATGCGCGCGATCCGGCCCCGGCGTTCTCCGGCAGCCGCCCTGGTGGGCGCTGCCTGGGCGGGGGCGGCCGGGGTGCTGTGGTTGTGGTGGAGCAGCACGACCGTGGTGCGGATGACCACGGCCGACTGGCTGATAGGAGCGGGGCGGATCACCGGCCTCCTCGGCGGCTACATGATCGCCCTGGTGGTTCTGCAGATGGCACGGGTACCGGCGCTGGAGCGGAGGGTGGGGTCCGACCGGGCGACCCGCTGGCACGCGATGAGCGGCCGGTACGCGATCGGCCTCGTCGTCGCGCATGTCGCCCTGACCGTCTGGGGGTACGCGGTGCAGGCCCGCACCGGTGTCGTCGAGCAGACGGTCACCGTGGTGGTCGATCTCCCCGAGATGGCCGAGGCCGCCATAGGCACCGGCCTGTTGCTGGTGATCGGTTTCGTATCCGCCGGCGCCGTACGCCGCCGTGTGCGTTACGAAACCTGGTACTACCTTCATCTGGCCACCTACGCGGCCGTGTACCTGACGTTCTGGCACCAGCTGGCGACCGGTGCGGAGTTCGTCGCGAACCCCACGGCCCGCACCGTCTGGTACGTGCTGTACGGCGCGGTCGGCGCGGTTCTCCTGCGCTATCGGGTCCTGGCGCCGGTGTGGCTGAACGTCAAGCACCGTATGCGGGTCGAGTCCGTCGTCGAGGAGGCGCCGGGCATGGTCTCGGTGCTGATCAGCGGCCGCCGGCTGCACCGGATCGGCGCCGAGGCGGGCCACTTCTTCCGCTGGCGGTTCCTCGCCAAGGGTCTGCGGTGGAGCGCCAATCCGTACTCCCTCTCCGCGCCGCCCCGCCCGGATCTGCTGCGCATCACCGTCAAGGCGGTCGGCGGGCACAGCACCGCCCTCTTCGACCTGGAGCCCGGGACGCGGGTCTGGGCGGAGGGCCCCTACGGGGCGATGACCGCGGGCCGGCGCAGTCGGAGCAAGGTGCTGCTCATCGCCGGCGGTGCCGGCATCACCCCGCTGCGCGCCCTTTTCGAGACCCTGCCCGGAGGCCCGGGGGACCTCACCCTGCTCTACCGGGCCGGCAGCCACGAGGACCTGGCGCTGTGGAGCGAGCTCCAGCAGATCGCGGAGGTACGGGAGGCGCGGCTGATGTACGCCGTGAACGGCCCCGACGGGTCCCGGCCCGAGATCACCACCCAGCGCCTCAAGGAGGTGCTGCCGGACATCGATCAGCACGACGTGTACCTGTGCGGGCCGCCGGGCCTGACGGAGATGGCGTACCGCGCCCTGCGCGAGGCGGGAGTGCCGTCCCGCCACATCCACCACGAGTCCTTCGAGATGTGAGGCACCCCCATGACCCGCAAACACCCGCTGCGCCGGATCCTGCTCGGGGTCTCCGGCACCACCGCGGCCGTGGTGCTGCTCCTGGCGCTGAAGCAACCCGGGACCACCGTGGCCGGTACCTCGCAGCCGGGAGGCGCCACCGCGCCCGGCGTCTCGGCCTCCGCGGGCGGCGGGATCGAGACCGCCGGCGGGCAGACGGTGCTCGGGGACGTCGCCGAGACCCAGTACGGGCCGGTGCAGGTCCAACTCACCATGAGCGGTGGCCGGATCACCGCCGCCACGGCGGTGCGGGCACCCGAGGCGGATGCCAACAGCCGCAAGATCGCCTCCGACGCCGTACCCAAGCTCAACCAGGCGGCCGTCACCGCGCAGAGCGCGCGCATCGACGCCGTCTCCGGCGCCAC
>NZ_JAQYXC010000243.1:0-46904 GCF_036322365.1 Streptomyces sp. SP18CS02 | reverse complement strand
GGGTACCAGCACCGGTACCGACGCCGGGACGAGCACGGGCACGGACGCGGGTACCAGCACCGGTACCGACGCCGGGACCACCGCGGGTACCGACGCGGGCGCGGCCGCGGGGACGGACGCCGGGACGGCCGCGGGCACGGCCGCCCAGGGCGCCACCGGCTGACACCGGACGGCGCCCGGCGGGTCCCGCGATCACCGGGACCCGCCGGTCACCCGGTGAACGCGTCGCGCACCGCCTCGTACTCCCGGGTCCACCACACCACCAGGGCCGACGCCGCGGGGAACTGCGGGTCGGCCCTGCTGTCGTGCAACTGGTAGCGCCAGCGCAGTATCCAGAAGTCGTTGAGCCGCTCCCACCACACGCGGTGCACCGCCGCCGACAGCTCCGCCGGGTCCGCGCCGGTCGCCCGCCGGTAGGCGCGGGCGTACGCCCGGACCTTGGTCAGTTCCAGGCCGCCCGCCGGCTGCACGAAGAAGATCACCGCGGCCCGTACCGCCTCCTCCGCGCGCGGCTGCACCCCCAGCCGGTCCCAGTCGATGATCGCTGCCGGCTCCGCGCCCCGGTAGAGCAGGTTCAGGGGGTGGAAGTCCCCGTGCACCCAGCCGCCCGCGTCGGCCGGCGGCGGCCTGCGGTGGGCGTGGTCGGCGAGCAGCCGCCGCCGCTCCAGCAGCCGGTGCACGGCCAGTTCGTCGAAGGAGCCGCGGGGATGCCGTCCCCGCGCCAGCGCGAGCAGCTCGTCGATGAGCCGGAAGGTCTCGTCCGGGTCGGCGCTGCCGTACTCGCGGTCGGCCCCGGGATGGGCCCCCATGACCTTCTCCAGGCAGGTGTGGACCAGCCCGAGCAGGGAGCCGAGCCGCCGGGAGCCGGTCGCCGTGAGCTGCGCACCGCCCCTGTGCCGCCCCTCGATCCAGGGGTGCAGGGCGTAGCAGCGCCCGCCGATCTCCGCGACGGTGCGGCCCTCGGAGTCGGGGAGCGGCGGGGCGACCGGGACGCCGAGATCGTGCAGCCGCTGGGTCGCGTGGTGCTGCCGGGTGATGGTGTCCCGGTCGGCGGTGGGGGCGTCCAGGTGCTGTTTGAGGAAGTAGGCGCCCCGGGTGGTCGAGAGGCGGTAGCCGCGATTGAGCAGGCCCTGGGTGACGGGGACGCAGGAGAGGGGTTCGCCCGGCTGCTCGTAGCGGCGCAGGAGCGCACGCACGGGTGGGGCGGAGGGTTCAGATGAGCGCGGCACTCACCAAATGTTAGATCACGGAGCGTGGTGAAGAAGACGCTCTTCGGAGTAGTCCAAGGAGTGGACAGAAGCGAACTGGGGCTCGATTCGCAGATACACCGGAGCGAAGCTCTCGCCGTCCGCGTGGCGGGGCGGCGGACCGAAGAGCGCGAGCTCCCGGGCGGTCGGCTCGACGATCCACGCGGTGCCGGTGAGCTGCACGGACCACAGGATGTCCGCGCCGAGGTTGAGGTTGTCGGCGCCGTAGGTGACGACGCTGCCGTGGCACGCGCGGTGGTAGCCGTGGCCGCTGTGCATCCGCAGCAGGACGCAGTCGTCGACCAGGATGTGCCGGGCGGGGGCGACGCAGGGCATGGCCCGCATGCTCGTCGCCACGCGGCCGTACGGAACGCGTCCGAGCAGCTCGATGGCGCGGAGTTCGGTCGACATGCCTCCACTGTCGTCCAGCGGGACGGGCCGGAGAAAGGGCCCAAGGGCCCGAGTCGGGACGTACCCGCCGGGGAAGCGGGCCCTACGGACGCAGGGCCCTCCGTACGGCCCTCCGGATCCGCCGTACGGCCGTACGGGCCCTGTGCGGCTACGTGGCCGTACGGAGGGCCGGACGGGCCGGAACGGGTCCGGACGGGCCGGATGGCGCGGATGGAGCACGAGGGGGCCGGGACGGGCCTACGGGCCGGATGGAGCGCGAGGGGGCTGCCCGGACGGGCCGGATGGGCCGCCGGGTCAGCGGCGCTCCGCCTGCAGGCGGGCCACGTAGGCCGCGGCCTGCGAACGGCGCTCCATGCCCAGTTTGGACAGCAGGCTGGACACGTAGTTCTTGATGGTCTTCTCGGCGAGGTGCAGCCGCTCGCCGATGGCCCGGTTGGTCAGCCCCTCGCCGATCAGGTCCAGGATCTTCCGCTCCTGGTCGGTGAGGTCGGAGAGCCGGTCGTCGCGGCGAGGGCTGTTCCCGTCGCGCAGCCGCTCCAGTACGCGCGCCGTGGCGACCGGGTCCAGCAGCGACTTGCCGGCCGCCACGTCCCGCACCGCGTTCAGCAGTTCGCCGCCGCGGATCGCCTTGAGGACATACCCGGACGCACCAGCCATGATCGCGTCGAAGAGGGCCTCGTCGTCGGCGAACGAGGTGAGCATCAGGCAGTGGATGGAGTCGTTCCGCGAACGGATCTCCCGGCACACCTCGACCCCGCTGCCGTCCGGCAGCCGGACATCGAGCACAGCCACGTCGGGACGGGTCGCCGGGATCCTGACCAGGGCATCAGCGGCCGTACCGGCCTCGCCGACGACCTCGATGTCGTCCTCCACGGAGAGCAGCTCATGGACCCCGCGCCGGACGACTTCGTGGTCGTCCAACAGAAATACGGTGATTTTTCCATCTTCGCGCACGGAATCAGTCTCACATACTCACTCTTCCCGTGTCCGGGGTGCGCGGGATAACGTGCCCGTGTTCCGGCGGCCCGCAAGGCTGTGACCAGTGATGTTCCCCTATTTCTCGATTTACTTGGAAATCCAAGCAAAATCGCAGGTCAAATGGGGTTTCGCAGTAATGCGAAACACTGGGTAACGTGCCTTTGACAGGGTGCTCGCCGGGGCACCTGTCACGCCTGTTCCCGGCCGAGAGCACCCACCCCGTGCAGACGTACGGAGACAGGCGAGCCGCACTGGTCGCCCGGCGGACCCCGGGGGCCGGACAGACGGAGGAGCACGCACGTGACCGTGGAGAGCACTGCCGCGCGCAAGCCGCGACGCAGCAGCGGTGCCAAGCGCAGCGCGAGCGCGACCGCGCGCACCAGCGCGAGCGCGAAGAAGGCACAGAGTTCCGAACCCCAGCTCGTACAGCTGCTGACGCCCGAGGGCGAGCGGGTCGAGCATTCCGAGTACGACAGCTACGTAGCCGACATCACGCCCGAATCGCTGCGCGGCCTGTACCGGGACATGGTGCTGACCCGTCGCTTCGACGCCGAGGCCACCGCTCTCCAGCGCCAGGGCGAGCTGGGCCTGTGGGCCTCGCTCCTCGGCCAGGAGGCCGCCCAGATCGGTTCCGGCCGGGCCCTGCGGGACGACGACTACGTCTTCCCGACGTACCGCGAGCACGGCGTCGCCTGGTGCCGCGGGGTCGATCCGACCAATCTGCTCGGCATGTTCCGGGGCGTGAACCACGGCGGCTGGGACCCGAACAGCAACAACTTCCACCTGTACACGATCGTCATCGGCTCGCAGACGCTGCACGCCACCGGTTACGCCATGGGCGTGGCCAAGGACGGCGCCGACAGCGCGGTCATCGCGTATTTCGGTGACGGCGCGTCCAGCCAGGGCGACGTCGCCGAATCGTTCACCTTCTCCGCGGTCTACAACGCACCGGTCGTCTTCTTCTGCCAGAACAACCAGTGGGCGATCTCCGAGCCCACCGAGCGCCAGACCCGCGTCCCGCTCTATCAGCGCGCGCAGGGCTACGGCTTCCCCGGCGTCCGCGTCGACGGCAACGACGTGCTCGCCTGCCTGGCCGTGACCCGGTCGGCGCTGGAGCGGGCCCGTCGCGGCGAGGGCCCGACCCTGGTCGAGGCGTTCACCTACCGGATGGGCGCCCACACCACGTCCGACGACCCGACCAAGTACCGGGCGGACGAGGAGCGGGAGGCCTGGGAGGCCAAGGACCCGATCCTGCGGCTGCGCACCTACCTGGAGCGGCAGGGGATCGCCGACGAGGCGTTCTTCGCGGCGCTGGAGACGGAGAGCGAGGCCCTCGGCAAGCGCGTCCGCGAGGCCGTGCGGGCCATGCCCGACCCCGACCACCTGGCGATCTTCGAGAATGTGTACGCCGACGGGCACGCGCTCGTCGACGAGGAGCGCGCGCAGTTCGCCGCCTACCAGGCGTCGTTCGCGGATGGCGAGGTCAAGTAACCATGGCTGTACAGAAGCTCCCCCTCGCGAAGGCGCTCAACGAGTCGCTGCGCAAGGCCCTGGAGACCGACCCCAAGGTCCTCGTCATGGGCGAGGACGTCGGCAAGCTCGGCGGTGTCTTCCGCGTCACCGACGGCCTGCAGAAGGACTTCGGCGAGGAGCGGGTCATCGACACCCCGCTCGCCGAGTCGGGCATCGTCGGCACGGCGATCGGGCTGGCGCTGCGCGGCTACCGCCCGGTCGTGGAGATCCAGTTCGACGGCTTCGTCTTCCCCGCGTACGACCAGATCGTCACGCAGCTCGCCAAGATGCACGCGCGTTCCCTGGGCAAGATCAAGCTCCCGGTCGTCGTGCGCATTCCGTACGGCGGCGGGATCGGCGCGGTCGAGCACCACAGCGAGTCGCCCGAGGCCCTGTTCGCGCACGTCGCGGGCCTCAAGGTGATCTCGCCGTCCAACTCCTCGGACGCCTACTGGATGCTGCAGCAGGCCATCCAGAGCGACGACCCGGTGATCTTCTTCGAGCCGAAGCGGCGTTACTGGGACAAGGGCGAGCTCGACACCGAGGCGATCCCCGGCGAGCTGCACAAGGCCCGTACGGTCCGCGAGGGCACCGACCTGACGCTGGCCGCCTACGGCCCGATGGTGAAGGTCTGCCTCGAAGCCGCGGCGGCGGCCGCCGAGGAGGGCAAGTCGGTCGAGGTCCTCGACCTGCGCTCGATGTCCCCGATCGACTTCGACGCGATCCAGGTGTCGGTGGAGAAGACGCGCCGGCTGGTCGTGGTGCACGAGGCGCCCGTCTTCTACGGCTCCGGCGCGGAGATCGCCGCACGCGTCACGGAGCGGTGCTTCTACCACCTGGAGGCACCGGTCCTGCGGGTGGGCGGCTACCACGCGCCCTATCCGCCCGCACGGCTGGAAGAGGAATACCTGCCGGGGCTGGACCGGGTGCTCGACGCCGTCGACCGCTCGCTCGCGTACTGAGGAGTGCCGTGACCATGACAGACACTTCTGCTCGCTACCGCGAGTTCAAGATGCCCGACGTGGGCGAGGGGCTCACCGAGGCGGAGATCCTCAAGTGGTACGTCCAGCCGGGTGACACCGTCACCGACGGGCAGGTCGTGTGCGAGGTCGAGACCGCCAAGGCGGCCGTCGAGCTGCCGATCCCCTACGACGGCGTGGTGCACGAGCTGCGTTTCCCCGAGGGCACCACCGTCGACGTCGGCGAGGTGATCATCGCCGTGGACGTGGCTCCGGGCTCGGATGACGAGCAGCCGGTGGCCGAGGCCCCCGCGGCCGCGCCCGCCGCCGCTCCGGCCGGGCCCGACGCCGGGGACGCCCCCCGGCCGGCCGCCGCCGAACCGGCCGCCCGCCAGCCGGTCCTCGTCGGATACGGCGTCGCCGAGGCGTCCACCAAGCGCCGTCCGCGCAAGCAGGCCACCGGCGTGCCGGCGCCGCAGGCGCTCGCGGCGGCGATCCAGGGCGAGCTGAACGGCCGCACGGGCGCCCCGGCCCCGGTCGCCCCGGCCCCGGTCGTCCCCGCCCCGGCCGCCCCCGCGGGCGGCTCCCGCCCGCTCGCCAAGCCGCCGGTGCGCAAGCTGGCCAAGGACCTGGGTGTGGACCTGGCGACGGTCGTCCCGACCGGGCCCGACGGGATCGTCACCCGCGAGGACGTCCACGCGGCGGTCTCGCCGGCGGCCGCTTCGGCCGCCGCCCCCGCGCCCGTACCGGCGGCGACGCCACCGGCCCCGCGGACCGAGGCGGCACCCGCCGCCGCGACCGCCCCGGCCGTGGGCGAGGCGCGCGAGACCCGTATCCCCGTCAAGGGCGTGCGGAAGGCCACCGCGCAGGCCATGATCGGCTCCGCCTTCACCGCGCCGCACGTCACCGAGTTCGTCACGGTCGACGTCACCCGCACCATGCGGCTGGTCGAGGAGCTCAGGTCCGACAAGGACATGGCCGGACTGCGGGTCAACCCGCTGCTGCTGATCGCCAAGGCACTGCTCGTCGCGATCAGGCGCAACCCGGAGGTCAACGCGGCCTGGGACGAGGCGGCCCAGGAAATCGTGCTCAAGCACTACGTGAACCTGGGCATCGCGGCGGCGACGCCGCGCGGCCTGATCGTGCCGAACATCAAGGACGCGCACGCCAAGACCCTGCCCCAGCTGGCCGAGTCGCTCGGTGAACTGGTGTCCACCGCCCGCGAGGGCAGGACGACCCCCGCGGCGATGCAGGGCGGCACGGTCACCATCACCAACGTGGGCGTCTTCGGCGTCGACACCGGTACGCCGATCCTCAACCCGGGCGAGTCGGCGATCCTCGCGGTCGGCGCGATCAAGCTCCAGCCGTGGGTCCACAAGGGCAAGGTGAAGCCCCGTCAGGTCACCACCCTGGCACTCTCCTTCGACCACCGCCTGGTCGACGGCGAGCTCGGCTCCAAGGTCCTCGCGGACGTCGCCGCGGTCCTGGAACAGCCGAAGCGGCTCATCACCTGGGGCTGACCGCCCCGGGCCGCAACGAGCGAGCACAGGGCCGTAGACGGCCGACGGGCCCGTCCGCATCGCGGACGGGCCTGTCTGTTGCGCACTACTTGTATCTATGCTGTGTGCATGCCTTCCGCACCCCCCGCCGCCGACCGCGTCTACACCCACGTCAAGCAGGCGGTCCTGGACCGCCGTTACGAGGGCGGCACGCTCCTCACCGAGGGCGAGCTCGCCGAGGCCGTCGGGGTGTCCCGCACACCCGTGCGCGAGGCGCTGCTCAAACTGGAGATGGAAGGGCTCCTCAAGCTCTACCCCAAGAAGGGCGCCCTGGTCCTCGCCGTCTCCGCGCAGGAGATCACGGACGTGGTGGAGACCCGGCTGCTGGTGGAGGAGTTCGCCGTCCGCAAGGCCGTACCGGCCTCCGCGCGCCTCGTCGAGCGGCTGGAGGAACTGCTGGAGGAGCAGCGGCAGCGCGCCGAACACGGCGACCTCGCCGCCGTCGCCGTGACCGACCGCTGCTTCCACCTGGAGATCGTCCGCAACGCCGGCAACGAGATCCTCTCCCGTCTCTACGACCAGATGCGCGACCGGCAGCTGCGGATGGGCGTCGCCGTCATGGAGGCCCACCCCGACCGGGTCGCCAAGAACATCGCCGAGCACGCCGAGATCCTCCAGGCCATCCGCGCCGGTGACGCCGAGGGCGCCGCCCGCTGTGTGCACCGCCACGTCAGCCGGGTCAAGGTCCTGGTCCGGGGTGAGGACCGGTGAGCGCGGGCACCGTCGGACTGCCGTCCGACCCTCCCGGAGGGAGGCGGGCCGCCCTGGTCTGGGGGGTCGGTGTCGCCGTCTACTTCGTCGCCGTCATCTTCCGTACGTCCCTGGGCGTGGCCGGCCTCGACGCCGCCGACCGTTTCGGCATCAACGCCTCGGCACTCTCCACCTTCTCCATACTCCAGCTGCTCGTGTACGCGGGCATGCAGATACCCGTCGGCCTGATGGTCGACCGGCTCGGCACCAGGAAGGTCCTGACCCTGGGCGTCGTACTGTTCACGGTGGGACAGCTGGGCTTCGCGTTCTCACCCTCGTACGGGACGGCCCTCGCCTCACGCGCCCTGCTCGGCTGCGGTGACGCCATGACGTTCATCTCCGTGCTGCGGCTGGGCTCCCGCTGGTTCCCCGCCCGGCGCGGGCCGCTGATAGCCCAGGTCGCCGCGCTCTTCGGAGTGGCGGGCAACCTGGTGTCCACGATCGTCATCTCGCGGACGCTCGACGGACTGGGCTGGACGACCACGTTCGCCGGCAGCGCGGCGGCGGGCGTCCTGGTGCTCGCGCTGCTCCTGCTCTTCCTGAAGGACCACCCCGAGGGCCACGAGCCCGCTCCCGCGGAACACGCCGGACCGGCGTTCCTGCGCCGCCAGATAGCGCAGTCCTGGCGGGAGCCCGGCACCCGGCTCGGCATGTGGGTCCACTTCACCACCCAGTTCCCCGCCATGGTGTTCCTGCTCCTGTGGGGCCTGCCCTTCCTCGTCGAGGCACAGGGCATGTCCCGGGGCACGGCCGGTGAACTGCTCACCCTGGTGGTGCTCTCCAACATGGTGGTGGGGCTCGCGTACGGCCAGATCATCGCCCGGCACCACTCGGCGAGGGCACCTCTCGCCCTCGGAACCGTCGCGGCCACGGCGGTGGTGTGGGCGGCCACCCTCGCGTACCCCGCCGACCGGGCCCCCATGTGGCTGCTGATCACCCTCTGCACGGTCCTCGGGGCGTGCGGCCCGGCGTCGATGATCGGGTTCGACTTCGCCCGCCCGGCCAATCCGCCGGAGCGTCAGGGGACCGCGTCGGGCATCGTCAACATGGGCGGCTTCACCGCGTCGATGACGACACTGCTGGCGGTCGGCGTGCTGCTGGACGCGACCGGCGACAACTACCGGGTGGCGTTCGCGTCGGTCTTCGTGCTCCAGGCGGTCGGGGTCGCGCAGATCCTGCGCCTGCGGGCCCGCACGGCCCGGCGCGAGCGGGAACGGCTGGTCGCGAGCCGCGTGGAGGCCGTGCACGTCCCGGTATGACCGCGGGTGAGGGCCCCGGGCGCGGCCGGACGGCCGGACGCCCGGACAGCGACCGATGGCGGCCGACGGCGGCCGGGCGGGAGGCGCGCGGTGGACGGCTCGGCGGGGGCGGGAACGCGCTACGGCGTCACCGCGAGGTTGTTCAGGATCGCCGCCGCCAGGTCCGTGTCGCCCTCCGTCCTGACCCGGTCCGCGACGGCCGCCGGGCGCACCCGCCCGCAGGCCAGCCGCATGTACGTCTCCCAGTCCATGGCGATCGTCGCGGCGGGACCCAGCGACGGCGCGCCGTCCACCGTCCCGTGGCCGTTCGCGTCCACGCGGACCGTGCGCAGGAACTCCACCGGGCCGTGGATGTCGAAGACGACGGCCGAGTTCGGCGGCGCGCCCGCGTCCTTGGCGACCACCTTCGGCAGGACGTGCAGGAAGTTGTCCCGGGCCACATAGGCGCCGGGGGAGTCCAGGTTGCCCGGCCGGCCCAGCGCGGTGCGCAGGTCCTGCTCGTGCACCCACACGTCGAACGCCCGCATCCGGTACGCCAGTTCCAGGGACTGCTCGGCGCCGAGGGGGGCGCGGATCAGGGTGTCCGGGGAGCGGGTCTCGTTGCGCAGCTGACGGGCGCGGCGGATGAGGGTGTACTCCAGCTCCGCGGTCATCTCCGGACCGGTGTGGTGCCGCCGTACATCGACCTGCATCTCCATGTAGCGGGCGAAGTCACTGCGCACATGGTAGAGATCGCGCGGCAGCGAGTGGATGGGCCGCGGATCGCCGAGCATCTCGCACTCCATGCCGATGATGTGCGAGACGATGTCGCGCACCGACCAGCCGGGGCAGGGGGTGGCGCGATTCCACTCACCCTCGACAAGTGGCTGCACCAGCTCGGATATCGCCTCGATGGAGTGGGTCCAGGCGTCGGCGTAAGTCTGGAGGCTGGGATGGACGGTCACGGGACCCCTCGGGCGGTTGGTGCGCGGGCTGGGTGCTGTAGGAGCTAAATTACGCTGACCTCAGGCACCTCGGCAGTGCTTTCGTGTGACGATCGTAGGCCCGTGTTGACGGCTTGAAATGCCAGGACGGTGGTAGTGTGCGCGCCTCGTTGATCCAGATCGCAGTAGACCCGGACGAAGCAGTCGATACCCGAAGGCAGCGCGTCGCCGCGCTGGTCCGTGAACGACGCGGCGCGGACCTGGTCGTCCTGCCGGAGCTCTGGCCGGTGGGCGCCTTCGCCTACGAGCTGTTCGCCGATGAGGCCGAACCGCTGGAAGGCCCGACGTACGCGGCGATGGCCGAGGCCGCCCGGGACGCCGGGGTCTGGCTGCACGCCGGCTCCATCGTCGAACGGGACCCGGACGGAACGCTGTTCAACACCTCGCTCGTCTTCTCGCCCGCCGGTGAGCTGGTCCGCTCGTACCGGAAGATCCACCGCTTCGGCTTCGACCAGGGCGAGGCCGTGCTGATGGCTCCGGGCGAGGATCTGGTGACCGTGCCGCACCCGGAGCTCCCGTTCGGCGTGGCCACCTGCTACGACCTGCGCTTCCCCGAGCTGTTCCGGGGCCTCGTCGACGCCGGCGCGCTGGCCTTCGTCGTCCCCGCCGGCTGGCCGGCCCGCCGCCGCGAGCACTGGACGCTGCTGGCCAGGGCCCGCGCGGTGGAGAACCAGGCATACGTCCTGGCCTGCGGCACCGGCGGCACCCACGCGGGCGTGGAGCAGGCCGGGCACAGCATCGTCGTCGACCCGTGGGGCGAGGTGCTGGCCGAGGCGGGCGCCGGCGAGGAGGTGCTCGACGTGGAGCTGGACCCCGCGAAGGTCACGGCCACCCGCGACCAGTTCCCGGCCCTCAAGGACCGTCTGCTGGGCCTGAGCGCCCCCCGACGCTGACACCGTCGTCCGCGCCCCGCCGTACCCCCGGGTGACCCGCCGGGTACGGCGGGCGCGGCGCTCCGGGACGCGCCGGCCCGGGCCCGGCCGGTGACCGGGGCGGCTCGTCCCGCCCGGGCGGGGGCCCGCGTCGTACCGGTGTGATCCGGCGTTCACGACCGGATGGCACTCTTGAAGCATGAACGATGCCGCCCCGGCGCCCACCCCCGCGCCCGCGCCCCGCCGTGCCCGTGTCCGTGCCCCCGAGCTGATCGGCAAGGGCGGCTGGCTCAACACCGGCGGGAAGGAACTGAAGCTCGCCGACTTCCGGGGTCGCGTATTGATCCTGGATTTCTGGACGTTCTGCTGCATCAACTGCCTGCACGTCCTGGACGAGCTGCGGGAGCTGGAGGAGAAGCACCGGGACACGGTGGTGATCGTCGGGGTGCACTCGCCGAAGTTCGTGCACGAGGCCGAGCACCAGGCCGTCGTCGACGCCGTCGAGCGGTACGAGGTGCACCACCCGGTGCTGGACGACCCCGAGCTCGCCACCTGGAAGCAGTACGCCGTACGGGCCTGGCCCACTCTCGTCGTCATCGACCCCGAGGGGTACATCGTCGCCCAGCACGCCGGTGAGGGGCACGCCACGGCCATCGCGACGCTCGTCGAGGAGCTGGAGGCCGAGCACGAGGCCAAGGGCACCCTGCGGCGCGGCGACGGGCCCTATGTGGCGCCCGAGCCGGTCGCCACCCATCTGCGCTTCCCCGGCAAGGCGATCCTCCTGGACGGCGGGAACCTCCTGGTCTCGGACACCACGCGCCACCAGCTGGTCGAGCTCGCCGCGGACGGCGAGAGCGTCGTCCGCCGGTTCGGCACCGGCGAGCGCGGGCTCGTGGACGGCAAGGCCGACGAGGCCCGCTTCAACGAGCCGCAGGGGCTGGCCGCGCTCCCCGACGGCCGGGTGGTCGTCGCCGACACCGTCAACCACGCCCTGCGGGTCCTCGACCCGGTCAGCGGGGAGACCGGCACGCTCGCCGGAACCGGCAAGCAGTGGTGGCAGGGCTCCCCCACCTCCGGGCCGGCGCGTGAGGTGGCGCTGTCCTCGCCGTGGGACGTCGCGTGGTGGCAGGGCAAGGTCTGGATCGCCATGGCGGGCGTCCACCAGCTGTGGTCGTACGACCCGGACGGCCCGGCCGGAGGCACCGTCCGGGTGGCGGCGGGCACCACCAACGAGGGCCTGGTGGACGGGCCGGCCGCCGAGGCGTGGTTCGCCCAGCCGTCCGGGCTCGCGGCGGCCGGGGAGCGGCTGTGGATCGCGGACTCGGAGACCAGCGCCCTGCGCTGGATCGACCTGGAGGGCGCGGTCCACACGGCGGTCGGCACCGGTCTGTTCGACTTCGGGCACCGGGACGGCGAGGCCGCCCAGGCGCTGCTGCAGCACCCGCTGGGCGTCACCGCGCTGCCCGACGGCTCGGTCGCCGTCTGCGACACGTACAACCACGCCCTGCGCCGCTACGACCCGGCGAGCGGCGAGGTCACCACGGTGGCGACCGATCTGCGGGAGCCGAGCGACGCGGTGCTGGTGGGCGAGGAGATCGTGGTCGTCGAGTCCGCACGGCACCGGCTGACCCGGCTGCGGCTGCCCGAGGAGGCCGTCCAGGTGGACGCCGTGGCGCACCGTACGCGGCGTGAGGCGACCGAGATCGCGCCCGGCACGCTGCGGGTGGACGTGGTGTTCCGCGCGCCGGCCGGCCAGAAGCTGGACGAGCGGTACGGCCCGTCGACCCGGCTGCTGGTCTCCTCGACGCCGCCGGAGCTCCTGGTGGCGGGTGAGGGCACCGGCACGGACCTCAGCCGTGAGGTGACGCTCGATCCGGCGATCACCGAGGGCGTGCTGCACGTGTCGGCGATGGCGGCGTCGTGCGACGACGACCCGGCGAACGAGTACCCGGCCTGCCATGTGCACCAGCAGGACTGGGGCGTCCCGGTGAAGGTCACGGAGCGGGGCGTCTCGCGCCTCCCGCTGATCCTCGCCGGTCTCGACGAGCCGCGGGAGGGCGACCGGGAGGGGACGGTCTAGTAGGCGAGGCCCTGGTGCCGGGACGGTCTTCCGGCCGCCCCGTCCAGGCAGCCGGCCACCCACTCCGCCGGGTTGTGGGTGGCCTTGGGGCCGCCCAGCCCTTCGGTCTCCATGCGTGCGCACCCCCCGCCGAGGAGCTCGCGCACCCGGTCGCCGTGCACGTCGTACTGGCGGATGCGGGTGCCCTGGACGAACCCGGCCTCGTAAGCGATGTCCGTGCCCCACGGGGGACGCTCGTGGTACGTGGTGATGATCAGTCCGCCCACCGTGAGGCAGGCGGCCGCCGCGGCGGCGACGGCGGTGACGAACCCGCGTCGCGTCGGCCCCCTTGTGGCGTACGAGGGCCGTGTGGTGTCCCAGCAGAACCATGCCGGACACCGTGTCAGGCCCGGCCTTTCGCGGACGTTTCGCGGCCGGGCGTCGGTGAGGGCGTCGGCGGCGGGGTCAGTAGCGCCGCTCGTCCTGCGGGTCGACCACCGTCGGCGCCACGGGCGGGACGATGGCCCGGCGGCGGCGCGCGATGCTGGTGAACGTCGCGACTCCGATGATGCCGACCGCCATCAGGATCAGTCCGACCAGGTCGAGGTTGACGCTCTCGGCCTCCCAGTCGGTCGCGAAGGTGAGGATCGCCCCCACCCCGATGAGAACAATGCAGCCACCCAGGCCCATGAATCCCGCCTCCTCGTCAGCGTAGGCGTTCCGGGTACCCCCTCCCGGAACGCCTACGCAACGACGTGGCGAGCGGCGTCACTTCACGTCGGCGTGGTCCGTCACGCCGTGGCTCCGCAGGTGCGCGCAGCCCGGGTGCCCGGGTGCCCGGCGAGCCGGCTGCCGTCGCCGGCCGCGCGGACCCCTCACCGGTCGTCCGGTCCTACCGGACGTCGACGGACGCCTCGACCGAGGGGCTCGCGAGGTGCTTGTCGTTCGGGAACTGGTGCAGGGCGAAGAAGGTGCCGTCGCCGCGCTCCTTGACGTTCTTGGTGAACGTGCCGTTGGCGGCGGACTTCACCTCGGTGACCAGCTGGGACTGGGTGGTGCCGTGGGGCCGGAAGTAGATGAGCACCGGCTTGTCGGCGTATGCCTGCCAGCTCGGCGTGCGGTGGAGCAGCGTGCCGGAGATCGTGACCCAGCCGCCCTTGGCGACCGTGGCGGGCGCGGCCTTGTAGTCCTTGATGCGGGTCTCGGCGCGGCCCGCGTACAGGACCGGGCTCATCGAGGACGCGACGGTCGCCGAGCCGGCGTAGGCGGCGCGGTAGTAGCCGGTCGGCTTGGCGGGGATGGTCTCGTAGAACCAGCCGTCCTTGTCGATCGGGATCGTCTTCAGCCTGGACCAGCCGTCCGTGCCGGTGCGGGACTCCTGGATCTCGACGGTGTGCACGGGCAGCGGGGCGCCCTCGACGTCCACGCTTCCGTACACGAGGAGTTCGGAGTTGCCGTTGAGCGAGGCGTTGTAGCCGGTGACGGCCGAGGTGGCGATGGAGTCGAAGGCGACCGGTACGACCGGCTTGTTGGAGAACCAGCCCTGGTGCGTGGCCTCCACCCGCAGCGAGCTGCCGACGGCCGGGACGGTCGTGTCGATGCTGAAGCGGCCGTCCCGGTCGGTGAGGCCGAGGCGCAGGTTCTCCCCGCGCTCGTCGGTGATCTGCAGCCTGACCAGATCGGCGGTCTTCCAGACGCCGGCGTCGTCGAAGTCGACCTTGCCGCTGATGGTGACGGGCGCGCCGAAGGCGCCGCCGTGCTGCGTCTTGTCCAGCGTGATGCGGGCCGGCAGTTTCCTGGCGGTGATGGTCTTCGTGCCGCTGTGGGCCGCGCCGTAGCGGGCGAAGACCTCGATGGGCTTGTACGAGTCGGCGCCCACCCAGTGGGTGAACCTGCCCTCGTGGTCGGTGTCGATGTACCCGGGGACGAAGTCTTCCTCGGACGAGACGAACAGGACCTTCCTGTCCACCAGCGGCTTGCGCTCGTGGGTGATCGGCTGCCATTCGACGAGTCGGCCGCTGACCTCCACCACCGGGTCGTCGGCCGTGGGGTTCGCGTTGTCGGGCCCGAAGCTCTCGAAGAGGGGCTGTGCGGTGTAGTCGTAGGTGCCGGCGTCCTTGAGCGTGGTCTCGTCGCCGTCGGTCTCGGTGATGACGAGGTCCACGGCGAACTTGCCGGTGATCTCCAGTCCGACGTCGCTGGTGGTGATCCAGTCGCCGGTCTTCCGGTCGCCTTCGGCGACCTGGAAGTCGTGGACGGTGTCGATGGCGACGTCCTCGCCGGTGCGGTGGATGACCGCGCGGATGGCCGTGACGTCGCTGTCGGTCCTCAGGTCGTCGATGAAGAGGTGGCCGAGCTTCTGCTGGTGGTGCGCGACCGACCCGATGGTCGCCTGGCCGTCGGCCGCGAAGGCGGTGCCGGGCACCGCGAGAGCGCCCAGCACCACGGACGTGGACAGGGCAAGGGAAATGCTGTGTCTCAACTGAGTGTCCCCCCGGACATATCAAGGGGCGCGTGTGAGAGAAAGGTCCGCAAGTGGTCGGAGTGACGCGCCCCGACCCCCACATCCTACGGGGGCCGGGGCGTGTCGCCCACTGGGTTTGTCAGTCCGTCAGAAACGCCGTCAGCGCGTTGGCGAGGAGGAACGGGTCGTCCGCGCCGCACAGTTCACGGGCGCTGTGCATCGACAGGATCGCCACGCCGATGTCCACCGTGCGGATGCCGTGCCGGGCGGCGGTGATCGGTCCGATCGTGGTTCCGCACGGCATGTCGTTGTTGGAGACGAACGACTGCCACGGCACGCCCGCCTTCTCGCACGCCGCCGCGAAGACCGCCCGGCCGCTGCCGTCCGTCGCGTACCGCTGGTTGACGTTGACCTTGAGGATGGGGCCGCCGTTGGCGCGCGGGTGGTGCGTCGGGTCGTGGCGCTCGGCGTAGTTGGGGTGCACCGCGTGCCCGGTGTCCGACGACAGGCAGACGGTCCCGGCGAAGGCCCGGGCCTTGTCCTCGTAACCGCCGCCGCGCGCGAGGACGGACCGCTCCAGGACGTTGCCGAGCAGCGGCCCCTGGGCGCCGGTGTCGGACTCCGAGCCGTTCTCCTCGTGGTCGAACCCGGCGAGTACGGGGATGTGGTCGAGCCTGTCGGACGCCGAGGCGGCGATCAGCGCGGCCACGCCCGCGTGGACGGACATCAGGTTGTCCATGCGCGGGCCCGCCAGCAGCTCACGGTCCCGTCCGAGGTAGGCGGGCGGCTCGATGGAGTGCACCATCAGGTCCCAGCCGGCCACCTCGCCGGAGTCCAGCCCCGCCTCGTCGGCGACGAAGCGGATCAGGTCGCCCTCGTGGACGTCGTCGCCCAGGCCCCAGATCGGCTGCATATGGCGCTGGCGGTCGAGCTTCAGCCCGTCGTTGGCCTGCCGGTCGAGGTGGATCGCCAGCTGCGGCACCCGCAGCAGCGGCCGGTCGATGTTCACCAGCCGGTGGCTGCCGTCGCGCAGGGTCAGCCGGCCGGCCAGTCCCAGGTCGCGGTCGAGCCAGGTGTTGAGCAGCGTTCCGCCGTACGTCTCGACGGCGACCTGCCGCCAGCCGTGTGCCCCGGTGTCGGGCTGCGGCTTCACACGGAGGTTGGGCGAGTCGGTGTGGGCGCCCACGATCCGGAACGGGGTGTGCGGGGCGGCTCCCTCCGGTACGTACCAGGCGATGACGGCGCCACCCCGGACGACGTACTTGCCGCCGCTCGTCGCGTCCCACGCGGCGGTCTCCTCGACCTGGCGGAAGCCGGCCTTCTCCAGCCGTTCCCCCGCGTTGGCCACGGCGTGGTACGGCGAGGGCGAGGCCGCCAGGTAGGTCATCAGGTCGTCGGTGTGGCCGCGGTCGAAGCGGGCGGATGAGCTGCTCATGCCCACACCATATGCGTGGCCCGGGGCGGCCAACGGGGCGTTGTGACCAACCGGTCCGTTCCGGTCCGGCGAGCGGGCCACGTTCCGTTGTCAGTGGTGCCTGTCAGTATCGGGAGCAGTCCGCTGAACGCGACCGGAGGTGCACTGGTGACAACGATGACCGCGCCCGTCTGCGCCGCATGCGAGGCACCCGGGGCGCAGTGGAGCGCCCCGCTCGGGATGCCGCTCTGCGCGGCGTGCACGAGCGCCGCGACGGGCACGCCGGAGCGGGATCCGGTGCGCCTCGGGGACATTCTGCCGGTGACCGCCGCGTCACTGCGGATACCCGTGCCGTCGCCGCGCACCGGCTCGCCCATGACCTGTCGTCACTGCGGTGGAGCCGCCCTGTGGCATCGCACGGTGGGCGGCGGGTGGGTGGCGGTCGAGCCGGGTTCCCGGCCCGCCGCGGCCGTGCCGCGGGGCGAGCGCTGGCACATCGCGGGCGACGGCACGGCCGTCAATCTGCGCGGTGCGGTGCCGTCGGACACCTGCCGGGTCAGCCACTTCTTCGTCTGCCCGCGCGGGCGGGGCGGCCTGGCGGCTGACGCTCGTGAGGGCCGTGAGGGCCGTGAGGGGACGGGGAGGGCGGTGTAGGGGGGCGCGGGACGGCGTGCGGGGAGCCGGGGAGCAGAGGGGCGCCGCGCCGGCGGGGGTACGACGGCGGCCCGCCCCCGTTTCCCGGGAGCGGGCCGCCGTCGTAGGAGAGGAGATCTAGAAGGCCGCCTCGTCCAGCTCCATCAGAGAGTTGTCGACCGCCTCGGCCAGCGCGCGCTCGGTCGAGACGCCCGGCAGGACGTTGGCGGCGAAGAACTTCGCGGCCGCGATCTTGCCCTGGTAGAAGGCGCGGTCCTTGTTGGACGCCGTCTCCAGCTTCTCGGCCGCCACCGCCGCGCCGCGCAGCAGCAGGTAACCGACGACGACGTCACCGGAGGCCATCAGCAGGCGGGTGGTGTTGAGACCGACCTTGTAGATGTTCTTGACGTCCTCGCCGGTGGCCGTGAGGTCCGTCAGCATCGTGCCGACGATCGCCTCCAGGTCGACGGCGGCCTTGGCGAGCGCGTCGCGGGCGGGGGCCAGCTCCTCGCCGCCGGTGCCGACGGCCAGGAACTTCTTGATCTCCTCGGCGAGGGCGTTCAGCGAGGCACCCTGGTCGCGGACGATCTTCCGGAAGAAGAAGTCCTGGCCCTGGATGGCCGTGGTGCCCTCGTAGAGGGTGTCGATCTTGGCGTCGCGGATGTACTGCTCGATCGGGTACTCCTGGAGGTACCCGGAGCCGCCGAAGGTCTGGAGCGACTGGGCGAGCAGCTCGTAGGACTTCTCGGAGCCGTAGCCCTTGACGATCGGCAGGAGCAGGTCGTTCAGGCCGTGCAGCGCCTTGGAGTCCTCGCCCGCGGCCTCCTTGACGGCGATCTCGTCCTGGACGGTGGCCGTGTACAGCACGAGGGAGCGCATGCCCTCGGCGTACGCCTTCTGCGTCATGAGCGAGCGGCGCACGTCCGGGTGGTGCGTGATGGTGACCTTCGGCGCGGTCTTGTCCATGAAGTTCGCCAGGTCGGTGCCCTGGACGCGCTCCTTGGCGTACTCCAGCGCGTTCAGGTAACCCGTCGACAGGGTGGCGATCGCCTTCGTGCCGACCATCATGCGCGCGAACTCGATGATCATGAACATCTGGCGGATGCCGTCGTGCTTGTCGCCGACCAGCCAGCCCTTGGCGGGGTGCTGGTCGCCGAACGTCATCTCGCAGGTGTTGGACGCCTTGAGGCCCATCTTGTGCTCGACGTTGGTGGCGTACACGCCGTTGCGCTCACCCAGCTCGCCGGTCTCCCAGTCGAAGTGGAACTTCGGCACCAGGAAGAGCGACAGGCCCTTGGTGCCCGGACCGGCACCTTCGGGACGGGCGAGGACGTAGTGGAAGATGTTCTCCTCCATGTCGTGCTCACCGGACGTGATGAAGCGCTTCACGCCCTCGATGTGCCAGGAGCCGTCCTCCTGCTGCACGGCCTTGGTGCGGCCCGCGCCCACGTCCGAGCCGGCGTCCGGCTCGGTGAGGACCATGGTGGAGCCCCAGCGCTTCTCGACGGCGATACGGGCGATCTTCTTCTGCGCCTCGTTGCCCTCCTCGAAGAGGATGCCGGCGAAGGCCGGGCCGGAGGAGTACATCCACACGGCCGGGTTGGCGCCGAGCAGGAACTCCGCGTACGCCCAGATCAGCGAGCGCGGCGACGTCGTGCCGCCGATCTCCTCGGGGATGCCCAGGCGCCAGTACTCGGAGTCCATGAACGCCTTGTAGGACTTCTTGAACGATGCCGGGACCGGCGCCGTGTTCGTCTCCGGGTCGAAGACCGGCGGGTTGCGGTCCGCGTCGGTGAAGGACTCGGCGAGGTCGTTCTCGGCGAGGCGGCAGAGCTCGTCGAGGATGCTCTTGGCGGTCTCGACGTCCATCTCCCCGAACGGACCGGTGCCGTACACCTTGTCGCGGCCGAGCACCTCGAAGAGGTTGAACTCGATGTCGCGGAGATTCGACTTGTAGTGCCCCATGGCGACGGCTCCGTAAGGCTCGGGAGGCGGGATCCTCGTACACGTACCAGTAAGTAGCTACGATGATGCTACCCGTCGGTAATAAGAGCAACCCCCCTCGGGTCATCTGTGACGCGTCTCTATCCGCCCGGGGTGCGCGACGGCGTGGAGCGGGGACGCGGGGGCCGCCCGTACGAGCGTCCGCGCACGGTGTGACGCGGGCGGGTGCGGGACGTGACGGGGACGCGTGCGGTGCGTGTACGAGGTGGCGCGCGGTACGGGGCACGGCGGGGCGCGGGGCGCCGGGGGGCGGATGCCGGACGGGTCCAGGGCCCCCGGCTCATCCTGGGCGCCGGGGAAGCGCCTGTCCGGGTGTGTGCGCGGGTCACCTCCCGCACCACCCCGCACCGGCGGCCCGCGCGACAGGTGCGGCGGGTGCGGCGGGTGACGGGGCGGCGGGCGCTCGGAGCGCCGGGCGGGCCCGGCCGGGAGACCCGGCCTGCCCGGGGGCTCAGTGCACGAAGGTGTAGCTGAGCCAGGGAGTGGCGTCGGGCGCGATGTCGTCCGCCGACATGGTCGGCACGTAGATCGACTCCTTGCCCGAGCAGTCGGGCGTCGGGTACAGGACCATGTCGTTCAGCGTGTCGTTCTCGACCTCGACGGCGCCGGGGGCCGTGATCTTGTGGCAGCCCGTCACCGGCGGGCTCGTCAGGGTGGTGTGGTGCCCGTCCGCGGTCAGGTACGTGAGGGTCCCGACCGCCGTGCGGCCCATGCCCGAGCAGCCCGCGACGGCCGCCGCCAGGAACACCGCGCCGACGGCGACTCGGATACGCCGGTGACCGGACATGGCCGCTCCTCGTCTGTGGTTCCGCGCTCGTGCTCGCCACCCTGCCGGTCCGCCGGCCGGACGGCATGCCGGAGGGGGCCGTCCGGGGGACGGCGGCGGCCCGTCGGGGCGCCGGGCGCGGGGCAGTTCACGGGTCGAGGGGAGTCGGGTGTACCGGCCCGGCGGGCGCGAGCCCTCGGTACTCTTACGGGCATGTACGGCTACGACCAGAACCAGGGCGCCCAGCAGCAGTACGCCCCGCCCCAGCAGGGGTACGCGCAGCAGCCGCCGCTGTACCCCGAGCCGTCGCCGCCCTCGCTCGCCGACGCGGTGCGGGCCTTCACCACCGGGTCGCTGTCCGCCGAGGACTTCCAGCAGATCTTCGCGACCTCCAAGGTGTACTGCCCGCGCGGTGACAACCCCGGATTCCTGGCGCTGCACAACACCCAGCAGCCGGTCATCCCGATGTTCACCTCCCTCAAGGAGCTGCGCAGGTACGCGGGCAAGGAGTCCAAGTACTTCGTGATCACCGGCGCCGAGGTGATCGACCTGCTGCCCACCGGGTACGGCTTCGTGCTCGACATGGAGGGCGACCACCGGATGGTCTTCGACGCGAAGGCCGTGGAGCAGATGGTCGACTTCGCGATGCGCCGCATGTACGGCTGACGGCCCGCCGGCCGCCGCCCGCTTCGTACCGAACGGGCGTGTCACCTCCGGGTGTGCCGTCTTCGGTACGCCGTCCGCCGTACGCGCCCCGCCCGCCCGCGCGCGCCGAAAGTCGTCGTACCGTGCGACTTCCGGCCGACGAGGCGGACGCCCGCGCTGCCTACTGTGCGCCGTATGCAGCAGATGAGTGAGTCCCCGTGGCGCGGAGGACCACCGCGCCCGTGCGCCGGTACGCCATCACCGGCCCCCTGGGGCGTGATGTCCTCGCCTCCGCCGAGCGGAAGCGCCCGCGCTCCAGGGACACGTCACGCTCCAGGGGCACGTCACGTTCCAGGGACCCGTCACGTTCCAGCCCGGCGAGGGCCGCTCCGGCGTGCCGTTCGCGTGCCCCTCGGGCCCGCCCGGGAGGACGGGCCGGTGATGCCGGCCGAGCGCGGGACGGGCCCGGCCGACCGGTGCGCCGTACGGCCGGAGGGCCCGGTCCCCGGCCGGTGTCCGGCGCTGCGCGCGGCGGTCCCGCCGGACGCCCCGCGGTCCCGCCGGCGGGGGGAGGTCCCGCCCGGACGACGGGGAATGCATGCGGCGGTCCGCGTGTTCCGGTAGCAAGAAGTTCAGCATTCAACTAATCTGAGGGTACGCCGCCGTTCAAGGAGGACCCGTCATGCCTGCCGTAACCGTCGAGAACCCGCTCACCCTGCCGCGTGTCGCCGCGCCGGCCGAGGCGGCCGCCCGTCCGGTGCTCGCCGTGACGACCGCGCCCACCGGCTTCGAGGGGGAGGGCTTCCCGGTGCGTCGCGCGTTCGCCGGGATCGACTACCGCCGCCTCGACCCGTTCATCATGATGGACCAGATGGGAGAGGTGGAGTACGGCGTCGGAGAGGCGAAGGGGACCCCCTGGCACCCGCACCGCGGCTTCGAGACCGTCACCTACCTGATCGACGGAACGTTCGTCCACCAGGACAGCAACGGTGGCGGCGGCACCATCCGCAACGGCGACACCCAGTGGATGACGGCGGGCTCCGGGCTGCTCCACATCGAGGCCCCGCCGGAGAACCTGGTCATGTCGGGCGGCCTCTTCCACGGCCTCCAGCTGTGGGTCAACCTGCCCGCCGCCGACAAGATGATGGACCCCCGCTACCAGGACATCCGCGGCGGCCAGGTCCAGCTCCTCACCTCCGCGGACGGCGGCGCGCTGCTGCGGGTCATCGCCGGCGAGCTGGACGGCCACGAGGGCCCGGGCATCACGCACACCCCGATCACCATGATCCACGCCACGCTGCGCCCGGGCGCCGAGGTCACGCTGCCCTGGCGGCAGGAGTTCAACGGGCTCGCGTACGTGCTGGCCGGGCGCGGCTCGGCCGGTACGGAGCGGCGGCCGGTCCGCATGGGCCAGACCGCGGTCTTCGGCGAGGGCGGCTCGCTGACCGTCCGCGCGGACGAGAAGCAGGACGGCCACACCCCCGACCTGGAGATCGTGCTGCTGGGCGGGCGGCCGATCCGTGAGCCGATGGCGCACTACGGGCCGTTCGTGATGAACAGCCAGGAAGAGCTCAGGCAGGCGTTCGAGGACTTCCAGGCCGGCCGCCTCGGACGCGTCCCGGCGGTCCACGGCATGGGCGAGAACCTCTGACGGACCGGGGGACGGACCAGGGGACGGGCCGGGGTCCTCGACGGACCGTGGGGCGGACCGGGGGCGGCGGAGGCACCGGCCCGGTTGACGGGGCGTCACCCGCCCGGGCCCGCCTACGGGCGGGCCCGTCGCGGGCGTGATCGGCTGGGGGCGTGATGCCGCTGCTGCCCGAGTCCGCCCGTCTGCTGCCCGAGCCCGTACGCCGTCTCGCCGCCTGGTGTCTCGTCATCCTGCTGGTCACCGGCGTCATGGCCGTCGCGATCTGGCTGTGCGTGACCTTCAAGACGGTCGTCACACCCGTCCTGCTGGCCCTTCTCGGGACCGCCCTCCTCGGGCCGCTGTACCGGCGGCTCGTCGCCATGAAGGTCAACCGCTCCCTCGCCGCCGGGCTGACCTGCGCGGCCGTGGTCGCCGTCGTCGGCGGCGCCGCCTACATCGTGGTCAACGCGCTCGTCGAGTCGGGCGACCAGATCGTCGCCTCCCTGCGACAGGCCGCGAGGGACCTGGCCGCCCACTTCGGCGCCGCCGGGACCTCACTGGACGACGTCGCCGCCAACTCCGAGGACCTGCTCGGCAGGTTCGGCCAGACCGCGGCCTCCGGAGTGCTCACCGGGCTCGGCGTCGTCGCCGAGACGGCCGCGGTGGCGCTCCTCGCGCTGCTGCTCGTGTTCTTCTTCCTCCGCGACTCGCCCCGGGCCGTCCGCGCCCTGCGCGCCCTGTCCCCGCGCTCCACCGGGGACACCGCCGAGGCCATGGCGCGACGCGCCTTCGAGGCCGTCGAGGGGTTCATGCGCGGCACCACCTTCATCGCGCTGATCGACGCCCTGTGCATCACCGTGGGGCTGCTCGTCCTGCGGGTGCCGGGTGCGGTCGGGCTGGGCGCGCTCGTCTTCGTCGGCGCCTACATCCCGTACCTCGGCGCCTTCATCTCCGGCGCCGTCGCCGTGCTCGTCGCGCTCGCCGACCGGGGCTTCGCCATCGCGCTCTGGGTGCTCGGCGTCGTCCTGGCGGTCCAGCTCCTGGAGGGGCACGTCCTCCAGCCCATGATCCAGAGCCGGACCGTGCAGATGCACCCGGCCGTGGTGCTGCTGGCGATCACCGCGGGCGCGTCCGTCGCCGGGATCCTCGGCATGCTGCTCTCCGTGCCGGTGACCGCCGCCGCGTTCGGCGTCTTCGGGGAGCTGCGCAAGCACTACACGGCGGGCGGTACCCACGACGGGGCGTCCTCGCCCTCGTAGAGCTCGAACCAGATCGACTTGCCCTCGCCCCGGGGATCCACGCCCCACTTGTGGGCGAGCATCTCCATCAGGACCAGGCCGCGTCCCGAGGAGGCCATCTCGCCCGGCCGCCGCTTGTGCGGCAGCTCGTCGCTGGAGTCCGCGACCTCGACCCGCAGCCGCCGGGTGCCGTGCTCGCCGGTGGCCTCCGCGATCAGCAGGGCGTCCCCGTCGGTGTGGACCAGCACGTTGGTGACCATCTCGGAGACCATCAGCACCGCCGCGTCGACCTGCTCCGCCTCCGCCCAGTCGTGCAGCAGCTCCCGCAGGTGCCCTCGGGCCCCCGCGATCCGTTCGGGCTCCGCCTGCGCGATGGTCAGGGCGGTACGGCGGGCCGCGGCCTCCTTCGACGGCGAGCCCGTGCGGCACAGCAGCAGCATCGCGATGTCGTCCTCGCGCCGGTCCGCGAGCGGGCCCGTCGTGTGGTGCGACCCCGGGCCGTGCACCGCCTCGACGAGGGTGTCGGCGAGCACCTCCAGGGACTCCCCGTCGTGCTGTTCCAGCAGGGCCCGGATGCGGCTCCAGCCGGTGTCCAGGTCGTGCCCGCCGGTCTCCAGCAGCCCGTCGGTGCAGATCATCAGGGTCTCGCCGGGCTCCAGGGTGAGCCGGGTCGTCGGATAGTCCGCGTCCGGGACGATGCCGAGCGGCAGCCCGCCGGCGGTGGGCCGCAGCATCACCGTCCCGTCGGCCATCCGGATCGCCGGATCGGGGTGGCCGGCCCGGGCGATGTCGAGCGTGCCGGTCTCCGGGTCGACCTCCAGGTACAGGCAGGTCGCGAAACGGGCGCCGTGGTCCCCCTCGACGCCGTCGGTGATCCCGTACAGGAAGCGGGAGGCGCGCGAGAGCACCGCGTCCGGCCGGTGGCCCTCGGAGGCGTACGCCCGCAGCGCGATCCGCAACTGCCCCATCAGCCCGGCGGCCCGCACGTCGTGCCCCTGCACGTCGCCGATCACGAGCGCGATCCGGCCGCCCGGCAGCTGGATCATGTCGTACCAGTCGCCGCCGACCTGGAGGCCGCCGCCCGTCGGCACGTACCGGGCCGCCACCGTCATCCCGGGGATCGCCGGGCCCAGCACCGGCATCATCGTGCGCTGGAGCCCCAGCGAGAGCTCCCGCTCGGACTCCGCGACCCCCGCCCGGGCCAGCGCCTGCGCGAGCATCCGCGCCACGGTCGTCAGCACCGAGCGCTCGTCGGGCGTGAAGACGACCGGGTACGTGAACGCCGCCATCCAGGCGCCCATGGTGCGGCCCGCCACGATCAGCGGCAGGAACGCCCAGGACGCCCGCCCGAAACGCTGGGCCAGCGGCCATGTCGTACCGAAGCGCTCCCGGTACTCGTCCGGGGAGGGCAGGTAGATCGCCCGGCCGGTCCGCACCACCTCGGCGGCCGGGTAGTCGGTGTCCAGCGGCATGTCCGAGAAGGGGACGTCGTCACCGGCGCTGTGGCCGTGGTGCCCGATGATCGTCAGCCGGTCGCCCGCCACCCCGAAGACCGCGAGCCCGTCCGGCGAGAACCCCGGCATGGACAGCGACGCCGCCACCCGCAGCACCTCGGCCGTGGACCTGGCCTCGGCCAGGGCCCGCCCCGCGTCCAGCAGGAACGCCTCCCTGGACCTGCGCCAGTCGCCCGTGACGGGGGTCCGGGCCGCGGTGCCGGGCTGCGGCTCGGCGACCTCCTGGAGGGTGCCCACCAGCTGGTAGTCCCGGCCCTTGATCAGGGGCTTGGAGCGGCTGCGCACGGTACGGACCACGCGCCCGTTCTCGTCCATGATCCGCAGCCGGGACTCGGCCAGGGTGCCCTCGGCGACCGCCAGGTTCACCACGCCGTCGATCTCGTTCCAGTCCACGGGGTGGAAGCGGGAGCGTACGGCCGCCTCGGTGAGTTCGGCGGGCTCGGCGGGCAGCCCGAGCAGCCGGGCGGCCTCCGCGTCGAGGGTGACGATCCCGGAGGCGTTGTCCCAGCGCCACAGGCCGGTCAGGATCGTGGCCAGTACGTCCTCGGTGCGCATTGCCCCACTTTAAGAAGATGGACCGATCAGCCGCCAGTGAGCGTACCGAAAGGGGATCTTGGTGCGGACGGTAACCTTGACGAGTCGAGCTATACCCCCGATCCCGAAGAGTGGATGAACGACGATGCATCGGTACAGGTCCCACACCTGCGGCGAGCTCCGCGCCTCTGACGTCGGCACCGACGTCCGGCTGAGCGGCTGGCTGCACAATCGGCGCGACCTGGGCGGCATCCTCTTCATCGATCTGCGCGACCACTACGGCATCACGCAGCTCGTCGCCCGGCCGGGCACGGCGGCCGCCGAGGTCCTCGACAAGCTGACGAAGGAGACGGTCGTCCGGGTCGACGGCAAGGTCGTCTCCCGCGGCGCCGAGAACGTGAACCCCGAGCTGCCGACCGGCGAGATCGAGATCGAGGCCGCCGAGGTCGAGGTCCTGGGCGCCGCCAAGCAGATCCCGTTCACGATCAACGCGGACGACGGCGTCAACGAGGAGCGGCGCCTGGAGTACCGCTTCCTCGACCTGCGCCGTGAGCGCATGCACCGCAACATCATGCTGCGCTCCGCCGTCATCGCCGCCATCCGCTCCAAGATGGTGGCCCTCGGCTTCAACGAGATGGCGACCCCGATCCTCGCCGCGACCTCCCCCGAGGGCGCCCGCGACTTCGTCGTCCCGTCCCGTCTGAACCCGGGCAAGTTCTACGCGCTGCCGCAGGCGCCGCAGCAGTTCAAGCAGCTGCTGATGATCTCCGGCTTCGACCGGTACTTCCAGATCGCGCCCTGCTTCCGCGACGAGGACGCCCGCGCCGACCGCTCGCCGGGCGAGTTCTACCAGCTCGACGTCGAGATGAGCTTCGTCGAGCAGGAGGACGTCTTCCAGCCGATCGAGAAGCTCATGACCGAGCTGTTCGAGGAGTTCGGCGGCGGCCGGCACGTCACCTCGCCCTTCCCGCGGATCCCGTTCCGCGAGGCGATGCTGACGTACGGCTCCGACAAGCCGGACCTGCGCGCCCAGCTGAAGCTCGTCGACATCACCGACGTCTTCGAGGGCTCGGAGTTCAAGGCGTTCGCGGGCAAGCACGTGCGCGCGCTGCCGGTGCCGGACGTCGCGTCGCAGCCCCGCAAGTTCTTCGACGGCCTCGGCGACTACGCCGTCGAGCAGGGCGCCAAGGGCCTGGCCTGGGTGCGGGTCGGCGAGGACGGCGGGCTCAGCGGCCCGATCGCCAAGTTCCTCACCGAGGAGAACGTCAAGGTCCTCACCGAGCGCCTCGGCCTCGCCGCCGGGCACGCCGTCTTCTTCGGCGCCGGCGAGTTCGACGAGGTCTCCAAGATCATGGGCGCGGTCCGGGTCGAGGCCGCCAAGCGCGCGGGCCACTTCGAGGACGGCGTCTTCCGGTTCGCCTGGATCGTCGACTTCCCGATGTACGAGAAGGACGAGGAGACCGGGAAGATCGACTTCTCGCACAACCCGTTCTCGATGCCGCAGGGCGGCCTGGAGGCCCTGGAGACCCAGGACCCGCTGGACGTCCTCGGCTGGCAGTACGACATCGTCTGCAACGGTGTCGAGCTGTCCTCCGGCGCGATCCGGAACCACGAGCCCGAGATCATGTTCAAGGCCTTCGAGATCGCGGGCTACTCGCGCGAGACGGTCGAGCAGGAGTTCGCGGGCATGCTGCGCGCCTTCGAGTTCGGCGCCCCGCCGCACGGCGGAATCGCCCCGGGCGTGGACCGCATCGTCATGCTGCTGGCCGACGAGCCGAACATCCGCGAGACGATCGCCTTCCCGCTCAACGGCAACGCCCAGGACCTGCTGATGGGCGCCCCGACGGAGCTGGACGAGGCCCGCCTGCGCGAGCTGAACCTCCAGCTGCGCAAGCCGGTCGCCGACAAGTAGCCCGACCGGCGGGCTGTGCCCCGCACGGTTCACCGGACCCCCGGCCCTCCCCAGGGCCGGGGGTCCGGTCGTACGCGGGGCCGGGACGGCCGCGTCCGGGGGCGTTCACAGCGGTCCACGGCTGACGCCCGTGTCCCCCCGTCCTCCTGATCTTGTTCACCGCCGCTCGGCACGGGCATACGGGCCCCGGAACCCGATGGTTCCGGGGCCCCTCTCCGTCATCGGGCGAATCCGGTACGAGGGGCAACCCGATCGCCCGCCATCGCGTTCCACAGGCGTGGGACACCGAACGGATAGGCGAGGAACGGATGAACAGCGGCCCCGACGGCGACTTCGAGGAGTTCGTCGCCGCCCGCGGCCCCAGGCTTCTGCGGGTCGCCTGGCTGCTGACCGGCGACGCGCACCTGGCCGAGGAACCGTCAAGAGCCAGGCCGCCAAGGCACTGCGCACCCTGCGTGCGGCACTGCCCGAACCCGCGGGGAGCAGCCGTGACCGATCCTGAGGAAGAGCTCCGGCTGCTGCTGGAGCGGGCCGTGCCCGCCCCGGGGGCGCCCGCCGACCGGATGCGCCGGGTGCGCGAGCGGGTCGAACGCCGGCGGCGGCGCCGCGGTGCCGTGGCGGGGACGGCGGTGGCCGTGGCCGGGCTGGCCCTCGCGGGCTCGCTGCTGCGGACCGGGGACCCGCACGGGACGGGCCCGCTCCAGGTGCCGCCGGCCGGTGCGCCGAGAGCGGACGCCCCGCGCGGACCGCTCGGGGCGGCGGTGGGCTATCCGGGGCTGGCCGGTCTGACGCTGAGGCTTCCGACGGGCTGGAACGGGCTGTGGGTGGAGGGCGACGCGCGGCAGAAGGCCGAAAGTGTCGGATTCGCCGGAACGGCGACCCTTACTCCGTACAAATACTCCTGTATGCATACAAGTCGTGGCCTCTGCGCGCCGATGGCGGAGCTCCCGGACGGCGGTGCGCTGCTGGAGCTGCGCCTGCGGCCGCGTGGCAAGGGCAGCCCCACGCCCGGGCCGGACGGGCTGCTCGGCGCGCAGCCCGACACGACCTGCCGGGCCCTGGGAGGAGCCAAGACGTACACCGCAGAACTCGCGGCACCGAAGGAGGCGGTCATCGACGTGACGGTCTGTCTGCGCGGTGACATCGACCGCAGGCTCGAAGAGACCCGACGCATCCTGGACGGCGCGACGTTCGGCGCCGACGCCACCCCCGTACCCGGCAGCACCGAAAGGCCCTGACATGCCCGCCCGCACCCGTGCCCGCGTCCTGACCTGCACGGCCTTCCTCCTGCTCCTGCCCCTGACCGCATGCGCGGAAGCGGGCGGCCTGCGGGACGACGGCGCCGCCCCGGCCACCGAGCGGCGCGCCACCGGCCGCAGCGCCCCGCCCGCCCCGCAGGCCCAGACGCTGCGCCCGCGCGAGATCCCGGCGCTCGGGCCGGCCGTCCGGGCCGCCGTCCCGGCGGAGGCCCGTCAGGCGGTCGTCGTCACCGGTGAGGCGCCCGACTCCAGCCGCTCGCAGGTCGTCCTCTACGAACGGCACCCGGCCGAGGGGTGGAGGCCGGTCTCCGACCCCTGGCCCGCCCACAACGCCCGGGACGGCTGGACCGACCATCACGTCCAGGGCGACCACCGCTCCCCGGTCGGCGTGTTCGGCCTCACCGACGCCGGCGGGCTCCTCGACGACCCGGGCAGCCGGCTCCCCTACGACCAGGGATCCGGCTTCGTCGCCCGGGGCACCGGCGCCCTGGGCGAACCGCTGGCGGGGTCCTTCGACTACGTCGTTGCCATCAACTACAACCGCGAGCCCGGCACGACCCCGCTCGACTGGACCCGCCCGCTGGGCGCGGAGCGCGGCGGCGGCATCTGGCTCCACGTCGACCACGACGGCCCCACCCAGGGCTGTGTCTCCCTGAAGAAGGACCGGATGCGCGAACTCCTGCGCTGGCTGGACCCGGCGAAGCGGCCGGTGGTGGTGATGGGGGACGCGGCGTCACTGGGCCGGTGAGCGGACACCCCGCCGCGACGGGGCCGGTACGCGGGAGCGTCCGGCCCCGCAACGACGGAACCGCCGCCTCCGGAGAGGCGGCGGTTCCGGGTGTCAGGGGGTCCGAGAGGGAGGTCAGTCCTTCTTCGGCTCCTCCAGGCGCGGGAACAGCACCGCGCCCTTCGTCACCGTCGCGCCGGGCCGGAGCCGGCCCCAGTCGGCCGCGCTCCGGACCGGCTGGGACGCCAGGGCCCCCAGGGACGCCTCGGCGCCCAGGGAGTCCCACAGCTTCCGGGAGGTGTCCGGCATGACCGGGTTGAGCAGGACCGCGACGGCCCGGAGGGACTCGGCCGCGGTGTAGAGGATCGTCGCCAGACGCGCCCGGCCCTCGGCCGAGTCGTCCTTGGCGACCTTCCACGGCTCCTGCTCCGTGATGTAGCCGTTGACCTGCTTCACGAAGTCGAAGATCGCCAGGATGCCGGCCTGGAAGTCCAGCTCCTCGCCGATCTTCAGGTCCGCCGTGGCGACCGCCTTGGCCAGGCCCTCGTGGATCGCACGCTCCGCGTCGCCGTCGGCCTCGGCCGCCGGCAGGGACCCCTCGAAGTACTTGCCGACCATCGCCGCCACGCGAGAGGCGAGGTTGCCGTAGTCGTTGGCGAGCTCGGAGGTGTAGCGGGCGCTGAAGTCCTCCCACGAGAACGAGCCGTCGCTGCCGAACGCGATGGCGCGCAGGAAGTACCAGCGGTAGGCGTCCACGCCGAAGTGCGAGGTCAGGTCCTGCGGCTTGATGCCGGTCAGGTTCGACTTCGACATCTTCTCGCCGCCGACCATCAGCCAGCCGTTGGCCGCGACCCGGCCGGGGACCGGCAGGCCCTGCGCCATCAGCATCGCGGGCCAGATCACCGCGTGGAAGCGGAGGATGTCCTTGCCGACCAGGTGCACGTCGGCCGGGAAGGTCGCGTCGAACTTCTCCTGGTTCGCGCCGTAGCCGACGGCCGTGGCGTAGTTCAGCAGCGCGTCGACCCACACGTAGATGACGTGCTTCTCGTCCCACGGGATCGGGATGCCCCAGTCGAAGGTCGACCGGGAGATGGAGAGGTCCTGGAGCCCCTGCCGGACGAAGTTCAGCACCTCGTTGCGGGCCGACTCGGGCTGGATGAAGCCGGGGTTCGCCTCGTAGAACTCCAGCAGCTTCGGGCCGTACTCGCTGAGCTTGAAGAAGTAGTTCTCCTCCTTGAGGATCTCCACCGGCTTCTTGTGGACCGGGCACAGCTTCGTGCCGTCCTCGGCCTCGATGAGATCACCGGGGAGCTTGTACTCCTCGCAGCCCACGCAGTAAGGGCCCTCGTACCCGCCCTTGTAGATCTCGCCCTTGTCGTACAGGTCCTGCACGAACTCCTGCACACGGTCCGTGTGCCGCTTCTCCGTCGTCCGGATGAAGTCGTCGTTCGCGATGTCCAGGTGCTCCCAGAGGGGCTTCCACGCCTCCTCGACGAGCTTGTCGCACCATGCCTGGGGCGTGACGTCGTTCGCCTCGGCCGTGCGCATGATCTTCTGACCGTGCTCGTCCGTGCCGGTGAGGTACCACACCTTCTCGCCGCGCTGACGGTGCCAGCGGGTGAGCACGTCGCCTGCGACGGTCGTGTAGGCGTGGCCCAGGTGAGGAGCGTCGTTGACGTAGTAAATGGGGGTCGTGACGTAAAACGCCTTCGCCCCCTGCTTCTCGGATCCAGTGGCCGCCATGGTCGAAATCCTATCTGTCCCGCGAAGCTGCCCTCACCTTCGTTCCATCGGGGGGACGGGGGTGGAGACACGGGCGAAACACGGGGGCGGGGAGAGTGGGGGCATGCGCGTACTGGTTGCCGAGGACGAGGAAGACCTGGCCGCCCTGGTGGCCATCGGGCTGCGGCGGGCCGGCTTCGCCGTCGACACCGTCCACAGCGGCGACGCCGCCCTCGCCCACCTGGATCTGCACGACTACGACGTCGTCGTCCTCGACCGCGACCTGCCGGGCGTCCACGGCGACGACGTGGCCCGCGCGCTGGTCACGGACGGCGCGCGCACCCGGATCCTGATGCTGACCGCCGCCTCCTCCACGGACGACCGGGTGGCCGGGCTGGACCTGGGCGCCGACGACTACCTCGGCAAACCGTTCGATTTCCCCGAGCTGGTCTCCCGGGTACGGGCGCTGCGACGGCGCAGCGCCCGGCCCGTACCGCCGCTCCTGGAGCGCGGGGGGCTGGTCATGGACACCGTGCGCAGGACCGCCGAGCGGGACGGACGGCGTCTGGACCTGTCGCCGAAGGAGTTCTCCGTGCTCCAGATCCTGCTGGAGGCGGACGGGGCGGTCGTCCCGGCCGAGGAGCTGCTGGAGCGGGCCTGGGACGCCCACGCCGATCCCTTCACCGGCGCGGTGCGGGTCTGTATGAGCAAACTGCGCGGCAAGCTGGGCGAGCCCTCGCCGATCCGGACGGTCCAGGGCGTGGGGTACGCGCTGTGATCGGCGCCGGTTCGACGATCCGGACCCGCATCGCCCTCGTGTACGGGGGCGCCTTCCTGGTCCTCGGGGGCTGCCTGCTCGCCGTCGTCTTCCTGCTCTCGCGGGCCGGTACGCGCGGGGAGGCCGACGCGATCGCCGCCGCCGCCGAGGCGGCCGGGCCGTTCCGGGACACCGTCCGGGTCGAGGGGGCCGGGCCGGGGACCCCGCTCCTGGAACCGGTCACCGCGTACCGGCTGACCGACACCGTCAGCCGGGCCGCCTCCGAGCAGATGCTGATGTGGTCGTGCGGCGCGCTGCTGGTCATCGCGGTGTGCGCGGTCTTCGTGGGGTGGTGGACGGCCGGGCGGGTGCTGCGTCCCGTCCACGCGATGACCGCCCGCGCCCGCACGCTCTCCGAACGCAATCTGCACGAGAGGATCGCGGCCGGCGGACCCGACGACGAGCTCAAGGAGCTGGGCGACACGATCGACGCGCTGCTGGCGCGGCTGGAGACGGCGTTCGACAGCCAGCGCCGGTTCATCGCGAACGCCTCCCATGAACTGCGGACCCCGCTGGCCACCCAGCGCACCGCGATCCAGGTGGGCCTGGACGCGGCCGTGCCCCCGGACCCCGAGGAGCTCGCGGCCGTGAAGCGGGTGCTGCTGGACAGCAACCGGCGCAGCGAGCGGCTGATCGACGGACTGCTGATGCTGGCGCGCGGCGAGCGGGGACTGGAGGAGCGGGCCGACGTGGACCTGGCGGAGGTCGTCGCGGAGGAGTGCGCCCGCCACGACGTGCCGTTCCCGAGGAGGAGCGGGGGCGCCGTGGGGCGGGGTGGTGGGCAGCCCGGCGGCGCGGTGACGGGCGGCGCGGTGAAGGGCGGCCCCGTGCGGGGCAGCCGGGTGCTGCTGGCGCAGCTGACGCGCAACCTGCTGGCCAACGCGGTGGCCTACAACGTACCCGGCGGGACCGTGGACGTGACGGTCGAGGGCGGCGTGCTCACGGTCGCCAACACCGGGCCGGTGATCGACGCGGACGCCGTCCCTGCGCTGTTCGAGCCGTTCCGGCGGGGCGAGGGGCGCGACCGGAGGGGGCCGGGGGCCGGGCTGGGGCTGTCCGCGGTCGATCGCGGTGGCGCACGGCGGAACGGTGACCGCCGAGCCGCGAGGGGAGGGCGGGGGCCTGATCGTGACGGTACGGTTGCCGACCGGCCAGGCCCCGGCGCCTCAGACGGTCCAGCGCGCGAGCGTCTCGCGGTAGAACGTGGCGTGCGGGACCTCGGCGGGGGTGGGGCCCGCGTGGAAGAAGCCCGTGTTCCCGGTCTCCTCCGCCTGGATCCTGCGGAGGTAGTCGAACGCCTTGGCGTCCTCCTCGCCGAACGCCACGAACTGCCAGAAGATCCCGCCGGCCTTCGCCGCGGCGTCGGTCAGCGCCTGGGTGGCCGCGGTCTTCGACTCGGGCGCGCCGTCCGTCTGGAACAGCACGAGAGCGGGGCGGTCGGCCGCCGCGGACTTCGCGTGCTGGTCCAGGACCTCCGCGATGGCACGGTCGTAGTTGGTCCGTCCCATCCGGCCGAGGGAGTTGTTCAGCTCCTCGATCCGTCCCTCGATGTCGTCGAGGGTGATCCGGCCGGTGCCGTCCATCTCGGTGGAGAAGAACACCACGGACACGGTGGCGTCCTCGTCGAGGTGCGCGGCGAGGGCGAGCGCCTGCTCGGCGAGGTGCTGGGCGCTGCCGTCCTTGTAGTACGACCGCATGGACCCGGACCGGTCCAGGACCAGATACACGGTGGCCCGCGTCCCGACGAGCCCGCGCTTCTTGAGGACGGCCCCGGCGGCCTTGTACGCGTCGACGACCCCCTGCGGCGCCCGCGACTTGACCCGGGCGAGCGGGACCGCGGGGCCGGCGGTGGCGGGCTCCGCAGCGGCGGGTTCCGAAACCGTCTCCTCGGCGGGCCGGCCGGTGGGCTGCTCGGTGGGCTGCTCCTCCGTCGTCTCCACGGCCTCGGACGCGGTGGCCTCGGCGGCGGGCGTTTCGTCGGCCGCCGCCGCATCGGCCGCCGGTTCGGCTTCGGCTGCGGGGACCTCGGCGGGCTCCTCGGCTGCGGCTTCGGCTTCGGGGGCCTCGGCTTCGGCTTCGGCGACCGCGGTGGCGGGCGCTTCTTCGGTCGCTTCGGCTGCGGGGGCCTCGGGCTCCGCCGCCTGGGCCTCGGCCGTCGCGTCGGTCTTCGCCTCGGCTTCGGGCGCCTTGGCGGGTTCCTCGGTCTCGGTCTCGGCCTCGGTCTTCGCCTCGGCTTCGCCGTCGGACGTGTCCGCCGCCGCCCCGGCGGGCTCCTCGGGCTGGGCCTTCGGCTCCGCCTCGGGCTCGGTGTCCGCCTCGGCGTCCGCCGTGGGAGCGGTCTCGGCGACCGCAACGGCCTCGGCGGCCTCCGCCGGCTCCTCGGGCTCGGCCTTCGCGTCGGCGACCGCAACGGCCTCGGCCTCCGCTGCGGGCTCGGGCTCGGGCTCGGCGACCGTAACGGCCTCGGCGGCCTCCGCCGGCTCCTCGGGCTCCGCCTCGGCCGTCGCCCCGGCGGCCTCCGCCGGCTTCTCCGCGTCCGGGGCCGTCGGTGCCGCGGTGCCGGTCTTCGGCGGGATCGTGGGCTCGTCCACCCGCTGGGCGGGAGGGGCCGCGGTCTCGGGCTCGTTCACCTGGGGCGCCGCGGGGGAGGAATCGCGGGCCGCCGGGACCGTCGGGCGGGTCGGCGCGGGGTTGTCGAAGGACGCCGCCACCAGGTCGGCGGCCGTCTGCTCGGCGGCCGACCGTTCCGCGGCCGTCTGCTCCGCCACCGACTTCTCCGCCGCCGACGGGGGCGTCGGGGACGGGACCGTCGCCGTGGGCTCCTCCGGCACAGTGCGTTCCGTCTGGGGCGGGACGGAGGCGGCCGCCGGCTCGTCACCCTCCGCACGATCGCGTCCAAACACCTTGCGCAGCAAGCTCCGAATGCCCATGGGCGATGCCTTTCGCATATTGGGTGCCGTATATGTCCGTACTGCTAGGAATCATCCCTGGCCAGGACGGACACGTAAGGTTAGCCGCCCCGAGTGGCGCGGAAAGGCAAGGGGCATTCGCGTCAACCCCGCCCCGGACGCCCCGGATTCATTCGTCGTTCATCTCACCGCCGCCGCCCTGCTGACGTGCCCGTTTAGCGTCACCGCCGGATGCAATAACCCGACACCATGTCGGCGCGGGGTGCGCCGAAGGAGGACGAAGTGCGCAAACTGCTGCCGTTGCTGAGCACCGACTCGCACGCGGGCGGTCGGTCCGCCCTCACCTGCCGCTACCGCTGCGGTGACGCCTGTTTCCACGAGGTGCCCAACACCAGCGACAACGAGTACGTCGGTGACGTCATAGCCGGTGCGCTGTCGAGACGTTCGATGATGCGCGCCGCCGCCGTCGTGACCGTCGCCACCGCCGCCGGCGGCGCCGTCGCCCTGCGGAGCGCCGCCCCCGCGCAGGCCGCGCCCGCCGCGCACCGGCAGCCCGGCAGGACCGAGGGCGCCCGCGGCCTGCGGTTCGCCGCCGTGGCACCCAACAAGAACGACAAGGTCACCGTCCCCGACGGTTACGCCCAGAGCGTGGTCATCCGCTGGGGCGAGCCCATCCTGCGCGGGGCGCCCGCCTTCGACGCCGACCGGCAGACCGCCGCGGCGCAGGCCGGGCAGTTCGGCTACAACAACGACTTCCTGTCCCTGCTCCCGCTCCGGGGCGAGCACGGACGCCAGGTGCTCGTCGCCAACCACGAGTACACCGACGAGATCCTGATGTTCAAGGGATACGACCCCGAGAACCCGACCCGCGAGCAGGTGGAGATCGCCTGGGCCGCGCACGGTCTGTCCGTGGTCGTCGTCCAGGAGGAGCACCGCTCCGGCCGGCTCACGCCCGTCACCCGCCATCCGGTCAACCGCCGGCTCACCGCCACGAGCGAGTTCCGGCTCACCGGCCCGGCGGCGGGCGGCGCCCTGCTGCGCACCTCCGCCGACCCGTCCGGCCGCACGGTGTACGGCACGCTCAACAACTGTGCGGGCGGCACCACGCCGTGGGGCACCACCCTGCACGGCGAGGAGAACTTCAACCAGTACTTCGCCAACGGGTCCAGTGCCACCGACAAGCGGTACGGCATCGGCACCGGCGCCACCGAGCGCAAGTGGGAGCGGTTCGACAAGCGCTTCGACGTGAAGCAGGAGCCGAACGAGCCGCACCGGTTCGGCTGGGTCGTCGAGCTCGACCCGTACGACCCCGACTCCACCCCCCGCAAGCGCACCGCGCTCGGCCGTTTCAAGCACGAGGCCGCCCAGCCCCGCCTGACCGCCGACGGACGCCCCGTCGTCTACATGGGTGACGACGAGCGGTTCGACTACTTCTACAAGTTCGTGTCGAGCAAGCGGATGAAGAAGGGCACCAGCCGCGCCGCCCGCGAACACAACCTGACGCTGCTCGACGAGGGCACCCTGTACGTCGCCAAGCTGACCGGCGACTCGCCCGGCCAGATCGACGGCACGGGCAAGCTGCCCGACGACGGCGAGTTCGACGGCTCCGGTGTGTGGATCCCGCTCGCGACCGGCGACGTCTCGCACGTCCCCGGCATGACCGCCGAGGAGGTGTACGTCTTCACCCGCCTCGCCGGCGACAAGGTGGGCGCCACGAAGATGGACCGCCCCGAGGACGTGGAGCCGTCCCCCCGTACCGGCCGGGTGTACGTCGCCCTGACGAACAACTCCGACCGGGGCAAGGCCGGCAAGGCGGCGGCCGACGAGGCCAACCCTCGCAACCTCAACAAGCACGGGCAGATCCTGGAGCTCGCCGAGCACTGGGACGACCCGGCGGGCGACGGCTTCGCCTGGCGGCTGTTCCTCGTCGCCGGCGACCCGAACGACCCGGCGACGTACTTCGCGGGCTTCCCCAAGGAGAAGGTCAGCCCGATCTCCTGCCCCGACAACGTCGCCTTCGACCCGCACGGCAACCTGTGGATCTCCACGGACGGCAACCAGCTCGGCTCGCACGACGGCCTGTTCGGTGTGGCCACCCGGGGCGAGCGCCGTGGTGAGCTCAAGCAGTTCCTGACCGTGCCGACCGGCGCGGAGACCTGTGGGCCGATCATCCAGGACCGGCGCGTCCTGGTCGCCGTGCAGCACCCGGGTGAGGTCGACGGGGCGTCCGTCGAGAAGCCCGCGTCCAGCTGGCCCGACGGGCCGGGCAGGATCGTCCGCCCGTCGGTCGTCGCGGTCTACCGCAAGGACGGCGGCGACATCGGCGTGTAGCACCGCCTCACGGAGTGGCGCGGACCTGTTCGCGCCACTTCGTGAACTGCTCCACCGGGTCGCCCGTGTACGACCACGGCACCCATGACGCCCGCGCCCCGAGCAGCTCGAACAGGCCCCGGGCCTCCTCCGTCAGGCCCGCGTGACAGGCGGCGTGCGTGAGGTAGTTGAGGGGCTCGACCTCCTCGGGGCGCACCGGGCCGGGCTTCCGTCCGGTGATCCAGCGCTCCCAGGTCCGCCGGACCTCCGTCGCCGCCAGCTCGTGCTTCCAGTGCTGGTCGAACCCGCGGACCGGGCCCCGTCCACGGGCGCCGTCCGCGATGTACCGGTACTCCTCGACCCGGGCGATCTGCACCAGCACCGGCAGGGGCGAGCCCGGGGGCGCGACCCCGGCCGCGTCCCGCGCGAAGTCGTACATCGAGCCGTGCGTTCCGTGCCACCGCGCCGACCAGTACCGCAGCAGCTGCACATGGCCCTCCAGGTTGTGCGGGTCGCGGCGGCGCAACTCGTCCCACCAGCCGCGCAGTTCCCGTCGGCCGACCCCGTCGTCGTACAGCCGCGCGACCGTCATCAGCGACACCCACGGCATCGGGTCGGCGGGCCGGGCGTCGGCCGCGATGAGGCAGGTCATGACCGTGGCGTCGAGCCGCGCCCGGTCCATGGCCGTGCCGCGCCCGGCCGAGATCGCCTGGTTGAAGACCCGTACCACCTCGGTCGCGGCGCGCAGCACGGCCGCGTCGGGATCCTCGGGCTCGGCCGCCCGCCACGCCTCGACGGCGGAGCTGCCCGCCGCGGCGTGGGCCAGCAGCCTCAGCCGGTGCGTACGGCGGGCCCAGCAGTCACCGGTGGAGCGCAGCAGATCGCGGACGCCCTGCCAGCGGCCGATGATGATGTCGTGGCGCGCCTCGGTCAGCGCGCGGTCCCCGAAGTCCGGGTCGAAGTCCGGCTCGAAGCGTACGGAGCGGCGGCGTGCGGCCATCCCCTCCCTCCTTCCCCTCACCAAGCACTACGTAGGAAGCACCGGAAGCGTCGAACACACCGGTGGACCGGCGTCCGCGGCTCCCTCCCGGGTGACCGTCGGGCACGGGCGGTCACCGGTCACACACATGGAGACGTGAAAAATCAGAAATCGGTCGCGAGGACTTCGTTCTCGTTGCCCTGACGGCATGTGCGGGAGGCGTCGTACGGCGCCGCAGCGGCCATGGCGCGCGTCGCGTCCAGCCTGGCCGGACGGTAGTACGGACTCCCCTTGTGCCAGTACCAGAGCATCGGGACGACCCCCGCCGCCAGCCCGCCCAGCCCGATCGCGACCGAGGCGGCGCCCAGTTCCCCCAAAGACTCGAAGAACACCCAGAACATGAAGGCCGAGCCGAGCAGCGGCCACACCCCGCCGAGCAGGAAGTCCCGCGCGGTCCGCAGCAGCATGCCCCGGTACGCGACCACCGCGGCGATCCCCGCGAGTCCGTAGTAGAAGGCGATCTGGAGCCCCATGGCGCTGACCGCCGCGGACAGGATCTCGCCCACCGTGCCGAGCGCGGTCACGGCCACGAACATCACCAGGGCCACCGCGCCGACGACGGCGATCGCCACCCAGGGAGTGTTCCAGCGCCGGTGCACGGCGCCGAGCGCGGACGGCATCGTCCGGTCCCTGCCCATCGCGAACAGGGAGCGCGTCACCTGGATGAGGGTGGTCTCCAGGGTGGCGACGGTGGACAGCAGTACCGCCACGATCAGCAGCTTCCCGCCGACGCCCGGCCAGACCACGTCCCCGAGGAGGGTCAGTACGTTCGCCCCGCCCGCGTCGATCGCACCGGCGGACAGGATGACGTTGACGGCGATGGTGAACGCCTCGAAGAGGAGGAAGACGACGCCGATGCCCACGAGCGCGGCCAGACCGGCCGTGCGGCGGCTGTCGCGGGTCTCCTCACTGAGGTTGCTGGTGACGTCCCAGCCCCAGTAGTAGAACGCCGCGATCAGCGCGCCGGACGCGAACCCGGACGCCCCCTCGAAGTGCCCGAAGCCCAGCCAGGACCAGTCGAAGGCGACCGACGTCCCCCGGTGCGCGAGCGCGACCAGCACGAACAGCAGCAGGATCAGCAGCTCGACGCCCGACATGATCAGCTGCGCCCGTACGGTGATCCTCGCGCCGCCGAGGACGACCAGCAGCATCATCAGGAACCAGCCGGCGCCGACGGCGGTCGCCGTCGCGGTGCTGTCCGCGAGCCCCGGGGCGAACAGGCTGAGCGTCATCTGCCCGGCGGGCAGTGAACCGGCGACCATGAAGAGGGTCGCGGCGACGACCAGCGCCCAGCCGGAGAGGAACCCGAGGAAGGGGTGGAGGGTGCGGCCCACCCAGGAGTAACTGGCGCCCGCGTTGACGTCGATGCGGCCGAGACGGCTGAAGGACAGGACGATGCCCAGCATCGGGATCGCGCAGTAGAGGAGTGCGGCCGGCGCCGCCAGGCCGACGGCGCCGACGAGCACGGCGGTCGTCGCGGCCAGTGAGTAGGCGGGCGCACTGCCCGCCACCGCCATCACGATCGTGTCGAGCGTACCGAGGACATTGGGCTGGAGCCCTCGGCCTTGAATGCTGCGCATGGCGAATGTCCTTGGATGGCAGGGCATATGGCGGTAGGTCACGAGCAGGACCCGCATGTGACGGCATACCGGAGCATGCGCCCGCACATGGGGATCCTGCGCATCGTAGTCGTGAGCCACAGCACCGGTGACGTCACCCGGAAGGATGAAATCCGGGGTGCGAAAAGCGGCTGCTCAGAGAGTTTTCAGGGATTCAAGGCGCTGTCGGCGTCCCGTCCACGCCCCGTCCACGCGCTGTTGGAGCGGTGTCCATGGGGGCCCGCTCCGGGCTCTTCGGCCGCTGGTCCCGGCTCCGTTCGCGCGGCCCGGGGGCCGTTCGTGGCGGGGGCCGTTCGTGCCGGTGTCGTTCGTGGCGGGGACGGTTCGTACCGGGTACCGGTCATGCCGGTGTCGTTCATGCCGGGCGCCGGTCATGCCGGGGGTGAGGCGATCGAGCGTGCCGCGCGGACCTCCTGGCGCAGCGCGTCGAGTACGCCTTCCTCGTCGCCCTCCAACCGGGCGCGCACCTCCACCAGGACGTCGCTCTCGCGCAGTCCGGCGGCCAGTTCGCGCAGTTGCCGCGTGATGTCGGCGACCTCGGCGGCGGCCGGGGGCGGGGCGCCGTGGTTCACCCGGACCCGGGCGGCCGTCGTCGCGTCCACGATCCGCTCGACGGCGACGACCAGCGGCCACCAGGCGGCGGCCCGCAGGCCGGTGGGCGGCGGCTCGGTCAGGGCGCGCTGGAACTCGCTGCGCACGGTCGACAGATCGCGGTAGAGCCGTCGCCGGGCCCGCAGCCGCCCGCTCTGGTCGACGTCTGTGCCGGGGCCGAACGCCCGGGACACGTACTGCGCGGTGTCGGCGACCGTGTCCGCGAGCCGGTCGCCGATCCGGGTGTGCCAGCTCTCCGGCCACAGCAGGTAGCCGAAGACCAGCACGATCGCGCACCCCAGCAGCGAGTCCCAAAGGCGTGGCAGCACCAGGCCGAAGCCCTCGTGGCCGAGGAGGTCGGACAGGAGCAGGATCACCGGGGTGACCGCGGCGGTCTGGAACGCGAACCCCTTCGCGGACACCGCCGGGATCAGCGCCGCCAGCACCATCATGACCGGCACGAGCCACCAGCCGCGTTCCACCTCCGCCAGCACGGCCGCCGCCACCAGCAGTCCGGCCGCCGTGCCCAGGGCGCGCAGCACGGCCCGCGAGAAGACCGAACCGAAGTCCGGCTTCAGTACGAAGGTGACGGTGAGCGCGACCCAGTACGAACGGGGGACGGTGATCGCCGACCCCAGGGACTGGGCGAGCCCGATGCACAGCGCGAGGCGCAGTCCGTACCGCCATGAGGCGCCCGAGAACAGCACCCCGCGGGTGACGCGGCGGATCCGGATGCCGAGGGCGGCGGGGCGGCCGAGCCGGTCGTCGATGTTGAAGGGGTCGGGCTCGGCCTCGTGGACGACGGTGGCGGCGTGGCGCAGGGCGTGGTCGACGGCCCGTTCGGAGGGGGTGGTGGGCTGCGGCAGGGCGAGTCCGGCGACCGGTTCCTCGTGGTCCGCTTCGACGGCCGGCCGGCCGCTGCGGACGGGACCGTCCGATGGGCCGTCGCCCGGGCCGGCCGGCCGTCCGGTCGTGCGGGCGGGCCGGGCGGGCGGCCGCGTTCCACGGCCGTGGCCAGGCCCGCGACGGCCGCCGGGATCGCGGCGGGCAGCGGACGGCCGCGCAGATGGGCGGCGGGGGCCGCCTCGATGACCGGGATGAGCGCGTTGAGCTGGGCGAGCAGGCGCACCTGGGCCGGGCTGCGGCCGCTGTCCCGGGCGCGGCGGGCGAGCGCCAGGTCGTAGGCGGTGTCCAGGGCCAGGGTGACGGCCCGGCGCTTCTCGTCGTACGCGGGTGTACCGGCCGCGGCCAGCAGGTCGGCGACGGCCCGGTAGGTGGCGGCCACCGCGGCCCGTTCCGGCACACCGCCGCGCAGGGGCCAGCCGAGCAGGGTGAGGACGAGGACCAGGAGGCCGCCGGCCAGGAGCAGCAAGGGCGCCGTCCACCAGGGGCTGGGCAGCGGGATCCCGGCGCCGACCACGGAGTTGAGGAGCAGCAGCAGGCCCGAGACGGAGGCCACCGCGCCGATCGACGAGATCATCCCGGACACCAGCGCGATGAGGGTGAGCACCCCGACCGCCGCCCACCCCTGGCCGTGGACGAGCGTGCCGAGCGTGAGGCCGGCCGCGCCGAAGAGCTGCGGTACGGCGATGTTGTAGACCCGCATCCGGTAGGCGTCCGCGGTGTCGCCGATGACTCCGGACATGGCGCCCATGGAGACCAGCGCGCCGTACTCCGGCCGGCCGGAGGCGAAGCCCACCGCGAGGGGCGCGGCCAGCGCGACGGAGGCGCGGACCACGGCCGGCCACGGCACCGGTGCCTCCTGCGGGCGCAGTCCGCGCGTCAGCCACTCGGGCGGGGCGAGCCGGGCCGGCCGGCGCGGTGGCGGGGTGTCCACGCCGCTCAGCCGCGGTAGCCCTCGACCTCGCCGGGCGGGCGGACCGCCGCGCTGCCGGGGTCCTCGCCGAACTCGGACTTGGCGCGCCGCTGCCGCAACAGGTCCCAGCACTGGTCCAGTTGTACTTCCAGGGCCTGCAGCCGCACGCGCTCGTCCCCGGTCAGACCGCCGGTGCGGTCGCGCAGGGCGCGCTCCTCGCGGACGAGCGCACCGATGTGGTCGAGGATCTGCTCGTTCTCCATGACCTCCACCTTCCCGGATCAGGGGCCGCCGTGCAGGTCGAGGTCCACCAGCAGGGCCCGGTGGTCGGTGCGCGGCAGCGGGAGGAAGCGGGCGCCGCGCACCGAGAAGTCCTCGCTGACCAGGACGTGGTCGATCTGGACGTACGGCGGCACCGGCCCGCCCTGCGGCCAGGACGGGGTGCGGGCGGCGCCGCCGAGCCGGGCGGCGTCGTGCAGGGAGCCGGAGTCGAGCACGGCGCGGAAGGCGGCGTGGTCCTGGGAGGCGTTGAAGTCCCCGGCGAGGAGCGTGGGGCCGCCCGCGTGTCCGGCCGCGAAGGCCGCCACCCGGCCGAGCTCGCGCTTCCACACGTCCACCTGCCCCGGCACCGGCGGCATCGGGTGGGCGAGCTGGAGGCGTACGTCCTTCCCGGCGATCCGCGCCGTGGCGCCGGGCATGCCCAGCGTGCCGGTCAGCGCGGGCTCCCCGGTGAGCGGGTGGGAGCTGAGGATCAGCGAGCCGGCCGGTCCGGCCTCCGGGGCGTCGGCGCGATGGGGGTGGCCGGCGCGCAGCGCGTCGGTGAGCACATCGGCGCAGCCCGGATCGCACTCCGACACGAAGACCAGGGCGGGGCGCTCGCGGCGGATGGCGTCGAGCAGCTCGGGGGCCGCCCGGCCGAACTCGACGTTGGCGGCCAGTACGCGCAGCTGCGCGACGACCGGCCCGTGGGCGCGTGTGCGGTCCGGACCGTAGGGCTGGGCGTACCAGCCGGTGACGGCGAGGGCGACGGCGGCCCATGCGATCAGGAGGGGGCGGCGGGCGGCCAGGGCGAGCAGCAGGGCGAGGCCGGCGGGGACGGTGAGCCAGGGGAGGAAGGAGAGGAGTTGCGGTACGGGAGTGATGGCGTCGGTGCCGCCCGTCCGGCAGACGGCCACGACGGTCGGCCCGGCGAGCAGGGGCCCCGCGGCCCAGGCCGCTCCACGCCGCCAGGTGCGGGGCCCGGTCCGGGGCAGCCGAGGGTCCTGAGCCGTACGCACGCTGTCCAACAGGCCGCCTCCGCAGTCTCGGTGTCCCGGGGAATCCTCCCCCGGGGGGAAGGGCGCGATGCGGCGGGGGAGACGTTCGGGCGGGGTGCGGCCCCCCCGCCCGACGCGTCCGGCCGGCGGCACGCGGGCGAAAGGGGCTTGCCCTTCACATCCTGGATATCTAATATCCAGGATATGAAGATGAGCGAGGGCGTGGAGTGGGCCCTGCACAGCTGCCTCAACCTGGCCTGGATCGGGCCGGAGCGAGCCGTGAAGGCCGCCCGTCTCGCGGCCTACCACGAACTGCCCGCCGCCTACCTCAACAAGCAGCTCCAGGCCCTCGTCAGGGCCGGCATCGTCACCTCGGTCTCCGGACCCAGGGGCGGATTCCGGCTGGCGCGGCCGCTCGCACGGATCACGCTGATGGACGTGGTCGCGGCGATCGAGGGGCCGGAGGAGGCGTTCCGCTGCGCCGAGATCCGGCAGCAGGGGCCGGGCGCCGCGCCGCCGGGCGGCCCGCGGTGCGCCATCGCGGGCGCCATGGGGCGGGCGGAGCTGGCCTGGCGGCGCGAACTGGCGGCCCACACCCTCGAATCCGTACGGCAGCGGGCCGAGGAACAGGCACCGGACGCGCCCGAGCGCGTCCGCCGGTGGTTCGCCGGCTGAGGACGACCGCCGCGCGGGCGGTAAGGGAGACCTCGCACGCACCGCGCGGCCCGCACGCCCTGCACCACCGCAGGTACAAGCCCCGCACCGCCACAGGTGCAGCCACGCACCACACCGGAACCACGCAACCCACCGGACGTACGGGAAGGAAGCATCCGTCATGAGCGACGAGCGCACTCTCACCAATCCCGCTGGACTGCACGACCCCACCCCCTTCGGCTACAACCACGCCGCCTCCGCGCCCGGCGAACCGGTCTTCATCGGCGGGCAGTACGCCTCCGACGCGACCGGTCAGGTCGTGCCGGGCGACTTCGCCGCCCAGGTGGAACTGGCCTTCGGCAATCTGCGCACCGCGCTGGCGGCCGTCGGTCTCGGCTTCGAGCACGTCGTGCGCCTCGGCTCGTACATCGTCGACCACGACCTGGCGAAGCTGGAGGTCCTGGGCAAGGCGCTGCACGCCGGCTGGGGCGACCGGCTGCCGGCGCAGACGCTCAGCGGCGTGGCGTCGCTGGCGCTGCCCGGGATGCTCTTCGAGGTCGACGCGGTCGCGGTCCGTCCCGCCGCTCCCGCCGGGTGACGGGACCGCCGGGAGGCCGGGCCCCGGCCGCGGCTGATCCACTTGCCGGGGGCGGGGCGGGGGTGTGCTCTTGGATGGTGGGGGTCAGTGGGAAGGAGCTCCGCGATGGCCGCACAGGTAACGGTGCCCGCACGGCACGGACGTCCGTCGGACCGTCCGCACGGTCATGGACGCACCGCGTTGGTCTGGTCCGCAGCCCTCGGCATCTTCTACGGCTTCTACGCGCAGTTCCTCCAGCGCTCCGGCGAGGGCCCGGTCACCGGCGGCCAGGTGGTGCTCGGAGTGGTCAGCGCGGTGGTCTTCGGGGCCCTCTGCTACGGCCTGGCGCGGGTGCGCGGGTCGCTGCCGCGTGAAGTGCGCGCGGGAGCGTTCGGGGCGCTGGCCGGGATCTCGGTCGGTTTCCTCCACAGCCTCACCGGCGCGAGCATCCTGACGGCGGTGGTGCTGGGGCTGATCCTGGCGGGCGCCGTCTCGTTGGGCATGTTCTACGCCTTCTACACGCACGAGTGACATCCCGGCGATGGCCCCGGCGCGACCGCCGGGGCCATCGTTCTCGTCAGCGGCCGTCAGCGGCCGTCAGCGGCCGGGCGTGCGCCGAGCCGCGACCGGTCGGCCCGCCCTCACACCTCGCCGCGCACCACGACCACGGGGCATGGTGCGTGCTGGGTGACGTGCAGGCCGACCGAGCCCAGGACGGCCGCCTTGAAGCCGCTGTAGCCGCGGTCCCCCACCACCAGCAGGTCGGCTCCCGCGGCCCGGTCCACCAGCGCCTGCGCGGGGTGGCCGGCCACCACGACCCGTTCGACGGCCGCCGCCGTCGCCTCGTCGAGCCCGGCCGCCACCGCCTCGTCCAGGGTCTGCCGGGCGATCGTCTCCGGGTCGAAATCCGGGGGCCAGCCCGGCGCCGCGCCCGCCCACCCGGTCGCCGGGTACTCCCAGCCGGTCACCACCTCCAGCGTCGCCCCGGTCAGGGCGGCCTGCCGGGCAGCCCACCTCAGCGCCTTCAGGGACGGTTCCGAGCCGTCCACGCCCACCACGATCCTGCCTGCTGTCATGCCGACGGCCTCCACCTTCGTCGTCCGGTGTACCGGGACGGGTCGTTGTGCACGCGTCTACCCGAAGGGGATCAGTCGACCCGCAGCCGGGCGAGCTGCTGCGCGAACGGCACGAGGTCATCACCGAACGCCTCACGGAGACCGCCCGCACCGGTGCCGCCCTCCGGCCGCCGGCCGATGCCGCCCTCCGGCCGTCCGCCGTCCCGCACGCCGACCGGGCCCTCGGTCCGGTGGACCACCGGGCGGCCCGCCATCAGCTCGGCGAGCTCGCCGCCGGCCCGGACGATCCGCGACGGCAGGCCGTCGGTCGGCCCGTCCCCGGCGGAACCCCAGTCCTCGGACGCCGCGAACACGGCGGTGGGAACCACCAGCGCCCGCAGGTAGGCGAAGAGCGGCCGCAGGGCGTGTTCCAGCACCAGGGAGTGCCGCGAGGTGCCGCCGGTCGCCGCGATCAGTACCGGCTTCCCGGCCAGCGCGTCCTTGTCGACCAGGTCGAAGAAGGACTTGAACAGACCGCTGTACGAGGCGGTGAAGACGGGCGTCACCGCGATCACCCCGTCCGCATCGGTCACCGCGTCGAGCGCGGCCCCGAGCGCGGGCGGCGGGAAGCCGCTGACCAGGTTCTTCGCGATGTCGACGGCCAGGTCGCGCAGTTCGACGACCTCCACCTCCACGGGCCGCCCGGCCTCCGCCAGGCCGGCGCGTACGGCGTCGGCGAGACGGTCGGCCAGCAGCCGGGTGGACGAGGGGCGGCTCAGCCCCGCGGAGACGACGGTCAGCCTCATGACGCGGACACCTCCTTCTCGGTACGGGCTTCACGGGCTTCCTGCCCGGTAAGGGGCGCGGCCCCCAGGGCGGGGTGCAGCGGGGCGGTCTCCGGCACGCCGGCCGGCCGCAGGGCGGCGAACTCCTTGCGCAGGACGGGCACGACCTCCTCGCCGAGGATGTCGAGCTGCTCCAGGACGGTCCTGAGCGGCAGGCCCGCGTGGTCCATCAGGAACAGCTGCCGCTGGTAGTCGCCCACGGCCTCGCGGAAACCGAGGGTCCGCTCGATGACCTGCTGCGGGGAGCCGACGGTGAGCGGGGTCTGCTCGGTGAACTCCTCCAGGGACGGGCCGTGTCCGTAGACCGGCGCGTTGTCGAAGTACGGACGGAACTCCCGTACGGCGTCCTGCGAGTTGCGGCGCAT
>NZ_JAQYXC010000242.1:0-316 GCF_036322365.1 Streptomyces sp. SP18CS02 | reverse complement strand
GGTGCTGCTCCTGGCGCTGAAGCAACCCGGGACCACCGTGGCCGGTACCTCGCAGCCGCAAGATCGCCTCCCACGCCGAACCCAAGCTCAACCAGGCGGCCGGCACCGCGCAGAGCGCGCGCATCGACGCCGACTCCGCCGCCAGCCGCATGTCGCACGAGACCACGGTCCCCATGAGGTGCACGACATGGCGCATGCGCAACGCTTCCCCGGTCACTGGCCTGCCTCGTCGAGGGCGCTCTGGAGGGAGGTGATGTAGCCCTGGCTGGTGTAGGTGGCGCCGGAGACGGCGTCGATGCGCGCGCTCTGCGCGGTG
>NZ_JAQYXC010000241.1:0-372 GCF_036322365.1 Streptomyces sp. SP18CS02 | reverse complement strand
GCGGCAGTGGAATGCGGACCTCTCGCCATTCCGCGCGATACGGTCCGCCGGCGCCGCTATCGGGGGTTTCGAAGGAGAGGCGCGTTCCGCAGAACGGCGGGTGTGCGGCGTTCTGCGCCGCAGCGTTCGGCCAGCAGCGCGTAAGGCAGCAGCGCCTCCAGGCCGGGCGGGCCGAACAGCGATTCGCCGACCGGCAGTTCGCCGACGAACCCGGCCGGTACGGCGACGTTGGGGTGGCCGGCCAGGGCGGGGAGGGTGGAACTGGTCCGGGTGACCGGATCGGGCCCGTCACCGATGCGCCAGGCCGGGCCGCTGGTCGCGGCCATCAGGACGTCCACACCGTGGTCGGCCAGGGCCGTGGCGAGCAGCTCG
>NZ_JAQYXC010000240.1:0-360 GCF_036322365.1 Streptomyces sp. SP18CS02 | reverse complement strand
GGGGGTCGGTGGCAGGTGTCTGGATGTCGACGGTTCCCATACGGAGGACGGCACCCGGGTGCAGATCTGGACGTGCAACGGCACCGGCGCCCAGAAGTGGACCGTCGGGCAGGAGGGCACGCTGCGGGCCCTGGGCAAGTGTCTGGACGTCTCCGGTGGTGGCAGTGCGGACGGTACGAGGATCCAGTTGTGGACGTGCAACGGCACGGAGGCGCAGCAGTGGGCCGCGCACGCCGACGGCACGGTGCGCAACCCCCGGTCCGGCAAGTGCCTGGACGCGTCGGGCGGCACCTGGAACGACGGAACGCCGGTCCACCTCTGGACCTGCCACACCGGCGCCAACCAGAAATGGACCCTGCC
>NZ_JAQYXC010000239.1:0-1188 GCF_036322365.1 Streptomyces sp. SP18CS02 | reverse complement strand
GGCGGAAGCCACCACCGGAACGGCTGTCGTCACGGCGGAAGCCACCACCACGATTGTCGTCCCGACGGTCATCACGACGGTCATCACGACGGTCGTCACGACGCTGCCCACGGTCATCACGGGGGAAGCCACCGCGATCGTCGCGGCGGTCGTCACGGGGGCGGAAGCCGCCACGGTCGTCTCGGCGGTCGTCCCGCCTCGGCGCCCGCTCATCACGCGGGAAGCCCGGCCGGTCGCCCTCGCGACGGAAGCCACCACCACGATTGTCATCGCGACGGTCGTCACGGCGGAAGCCACCGCCCGAACGGCTGTCATCGCGGCGGAAGCCGCCACCACGGTTGTCGTCCCGCCGGTCGTCACGGCGGAACGCCGGACGCTCATCACGGCGGTCGTCACGGCGGTTGTCGTCGCGACGGAAACCGCCGCCGGCACCGGCGGGGCGGCCACCGCGGTCGTCACGGCGGAAGCCACCGCCTTCGGGGCGGCCACCGCGGTCGTCGCGACGGAAACCGCCGCCGGCACCGGCGGGGCGGCCACCGCGGTCGTCACGGCGGAAACCGCCGGAACGGTTGTCGTCCCGACGCGGCCCACGGTCGTCCCGCTGGAAGCCGCCCCGTTCGCCGCCGTCCCTACGTCGCGGCTCGCGCTCCGGACGATCGTCGGAGGAGTTGGTGGACATGGGTTGGCTCCTGTCTTCGGGTACCGCAGTCATTCTCGCGCAGTCGGCCATCCGACGCGCTTCGGGCAAATCAAGCACAAACAAAAAGGACCCTTGGTCCCAGCATGAACGCTGGGACCAAGGGTCCTTGAAAGATTGTTCGGCGGCGTCCTACTCTCCCACAGGGTCCCCCCTGCAGTACCATCGGCGCTGAAAGGCTTAGCTTCCGGGTTCGGAATGTAACCGGGCGTTTCCCTAACGCTATGACCACCGAAACACTATCGGGCCATCCCGCAAAGCGGGATATCGGCACTTAGCGAACAAGCACACTCTTCAATTAAGTAAGTGGAGCTGGTTCAACCGGTGCGACTGTTCGCAACCCGGGAACCACACAGTGGACGCGAGCAACTGAGGACAAGCCCTCGGCCTATTAGTACCGGTCAACTCCACACCTTGCGGTGCTTCCATATCCGGCCTATCAACCCAGTCGTCTACTGGGAGCCTTACCCTCTCAAGGAGGTGGGAATACT
>NZ_JAQYXC010000238.1:0-305 GCF_036322365.1 Streptomyces sp. SP18CS02 | reverse complement strand
TGGGGAGGAGGCGGGCGGGTGGCTTGCCGACAAGCACCCCCGCTTCCTCGCCGACACCACCGGCGACGGCAGGCTCGACATCGTCGGCTGCCACGACGACGGCGTCTGGATCTCCCTCCAGGACGCAGAAGGACACTTCGCACCGCTCGCCGACGAACCGGTCGTGAGGGCGTTCGGCCATGGGGAGGAGGCGGGCGGGTGGCTTGCCGACAAGCACCCCCGCTTCCTCGCCGACACCACCGGCGACGGCAGGCTCGACATCGTCGGCTGCCACGACGACGGCGTCTGGATCTCCCTCCAGGACG
>NZ_JAQYXC010000237.1:0-314 GCF_036322365.1 Streptomyces sp. SP18CS02 | reverse complement strand
GCAGGAGATCGCGCCTGCGGGGCCGGGCCGCCCGGGGGCCCCGACCGGCCCCCGGGCGGGCCCTGGGGTGGGCCGAGCAGCCCTCCCCACTCCCCGGACGCCTCAGCGCCGGGCATATTCGCGGTAGCCGCGCCCCGGCGTGCGCCCGAGGCCGCCCGCCGCCACCCGGTGCTCCCGCAGCGGAGCCGGCGCCAGGCCCGGGGCGCGGCACTCGCGGTGCAGCCCCCGCTCGCTCGCGAGCGAGACCTCCAGGCCGACCACGTCGAGCAGCTCGAACGGGCCCATCGGATAGCCGCCGCCCCGCGTCATCGCGG
>NZ_JAQYXC010000236.1:0-669 GCF_036322365.1 Streptomyces sp. SP18CS02 | reverse complement strand
CGCTGCCGCCCCAGCAGGCGGCTCAGTCCGCAGCCGCTCTCCCTCGACCCAGAACGTGCGCTCCTCGCGCTCAGGCAGAACGACACCGCGTATACGCCTGATCATGACTACGAACCTACGCGACCCAGCCGGAGCGCCCCCGGCCTTGGGGAATTTGCGGCCAAAGAGCATGCTGTGTATGGAAGGTCAACGGTCATCACCTCAATCTTGAGGCGGGGCAGGGACACCGGGCTCTACGCCGACATCAAACTTGCAAGCGGCTTCCACCTTGAGCTTTCAAACAGACACTGAGAAGTTGCGCAGCTGAACCACTCGCTCGCGCCGAGCCCCCGGTGTGCCGGCGGCACCAGCACACCGGCGCGGCAACGGTGCCCCTACGAAAGGGTGTCGAGACCACGCTGGCTTGGGCCGCCGCGTTCCGTGTGGGGCTCGAGCGGACAGGAGGCGACGGGCGCTGACGGCGGTCTCACGGTTCAGAGTGCGATCGGCCGGTATCGCAGGGCCTCGTCGACGATCGCCTCCGCGGACGCGTCCCGAAGGCCTTCCGGCGGGTGGAAGATCAGATCGCCGATCCGAGGGTGGAGGACATTCGCAGCCAGGAGTCGTAAGTAGTACGCGTCCTCCGGGTCGCCTGAGAGAACTCTGCGGACAATTTCGACGAGTTCGGCT
>NZ_JAQYXC010000235.1:0-355 GCF_036322365.1 Streptomyces sp. SP18CS02 | reverse complement strand
GTCCTGCGCCGCTACGAACAGGCCCTCGGCCCCCGGGCGGGGCGCCCCCCGGGGGGGGGGGGCGGCGGGGGGGCGGGTGGGCGGGCCGGGCCGGGGGGGCCGGGGGGGGCGGGGGGGGCGGGGCCCGGCGGGCGGCCCGCGGCCGCGCCCGCCCCCCCCCCGCGAGCGGCCCAGCCCCGCGCCCGGCCACGCGCGGGCCCCGTCGCGCCCCCCGCGCCGCTGACCCCGCTCCCCGTCCCGGCGAGGACGCCGGGGTCGTACGAAGGGCTGGCGACCACCGCCAGCACGCGGCCGCGGGACGGTTCGATCGCGGCGACCGCGCCGCGTCTGCCGTCGAGCCCCTCGAAGGCGGCGC
>NZ_JAQYXC010000234.1:0-321 GCF_036322365.1 Streptomyces sp. SP18CS02 | reverse complement strand
CTCCTCGGCGTCCAGCCCGGTGAGGGTGAAGGCGAGGATCAGTCCACCCGCCCGCCGGCCGCGCTGCTCGGCCGGCAGCACCTCGGTGCCCCGACGCAGCAGGACGATGACGACCGCCGCGTCGGGCCGCGTGAGGGAGGCGAATCCGTCCGCCGCGGCCTGCTCCTGGGAGCCGAGATGAGCGGTGAGGAAGGCCTGGGAGGCGGCCACGTCGTCGACGGTGAGGGAGACGGTGTAAGCGGTGATCTGCACGGGTGAGCTCCTTCTCGTAGGGGGGCGGGGGTGGTGGGGCGCGGTCAGTAGGACCCGCGGCGCGGGAGG
>NZ_JAQYXC010000233.1:0-369 GCF_036322365.1 Streptomyces sp. SP18CS02 | reverse complement strand
GCAGCGACAGCACCTCCCGCTCGACCACCACCCGGTAGGCGACCCCGCGGACCGCCGCCCGTTCCTCGGCCTCGGTGTCCGTCCCCGTCACCGCGATCGGCTTGCCCGTCACCAGCGCGCACACCTCGTCCGCCGCGCCCTCGCCCGCCCCGGCCGGCCCCGTACCACCGCGACCCCTCGCACCCTCGCCCCCGTACCACCGGCCCGCCCCCTCGCACGGCCGGCCGGCCCGCGCACCCGTCACGTCCGCCCGCCGTACTTCCACCGCAACGTGATGAGCGAGTACATGGGTCTGATCAAGGGCGCCTACGACGCCAAGACCGCCGGGGAGGGGGGTTTCGTCCCGGGCGGCGGCTCGCTGCACAACAT
>NZ_JAQYXC010000232.1:0-841 GCF_036322365.1 Streptomyces sp. SP18CS02 | reverse complement strand
CGTCTCGCCCCGCCGCACCCCACAACCCACCAGATGACGCGCAAGCCGATTCGCCGAAGCGTTCAACTCCCCGTACGAGATGCCCCGCCCCTCGAAAACCACAGCGGTGGCATGGGGAGTCCGCGCCGCCTGCTCCTCGAACAGTTCATGCACACACGCCCCGTCCGGGAAGACAGCGGCAGTGTCGTTCCACTCGGTGAGCAGCGACCTCCGCTCCTCCGCGGTCAGAACGTCCAGATCACCGATCCGTGCGTCCGGCTCCGCGACGGCCGCCTCCAGCAGCCGCACCAGCCGCGCGACCAGCATCTCCGCACTGCCCCGATCGAAGAGATCCATGGCGTATTCGAGAGCTCCGGTGATGCCGGCGGGAGCACCGTCGGCGTCGTGGGTCTCGGTGAAGGCGGCCGTGAGGTCGAACTTGGCGGTGCCGTTCAGCACGGTCTCGATGCGGGCACGGAGTCCGGGGAGTTCGACGACCGCCTCGGCGTTGTTCTGGAGGACGAGCATCACCTGGAAGAGGGGGTGACGAGCGAGGGAACGGGCCGGGTTCAGTTCCTCGACGAGCCGCTCGAACGGCACGTCCTGATGGGCGTACGCCGCCAGGTCCGTCTCCCGCGCCCTCGCGACCAGCTCCCGGAACGTCGGGTCACCGGACGTGTCGGTCCGCAGCACCAGCGTGTTGACGAAGAACCCGACCAGGTCGTCCAGGGCCTCGTCCGAACGCCCCGCGACGGCCGTGCCGAGCGGAATGTCGGTCCCCGCCCCGAGACGGGTCAGCAACGCCGCCAGCCCCGCCTGGAGGACCATGAACAGCGTGCAGTCGCTGCTGCGGGCGAGATCG
>NZ_JAQYXC010000231.1:0-472 GCF_036322365.1 Streptomyces sp. SP18CS02 | reverse complement strand
GGGCGGTGGAGGGGCACGGGGGTGATGCGTTGGCGCGTCTGGTGGAGCATTGCGCGCGGCGGCGGATGCTGGTGGTGCTGGACAACTGTGAGCATGTGGTGGGTGCGGCCGCGGTGGTGGCGGAGCGGCTGGTGGGGGTGTGTCCGGGGGTGACGGTGCTGGCGACCAGTCGTGAGCCGTTGGGGGTTCCGGGGGAGCTGGTGCGGGCGGTGGATCCGTTGCCGGAGGTGATGGCGTTGCGGTTGCTGGCGGAGCGGGGGGCGGCGGCGCGGCCGGGTTTCCGGGTGGGGGACGATCCGGTGGCGTGCGGGGAGATCTGTCGTCGTCTGGACGGTCTGCCGCTGGCGATCGAGCTGGCGGCGGCGCGGTTGCGGGTGTTGTCGGCGCGTCAGATCGCTGATCGTCTGGATGACCGGTTCGCTCTGCTGACCAGTGGCAGCCGGACGGTGCTGCCGCGTCAGCAGACGTTGCG
>NZ_JAQYXC010000230.1:0-336 GCF_036322365.1 Streptomyces sp. SP18CS02 | reverse complement strand
AGCCACGCCAGTGGTTGTGGAGTCGCCGTTGAAATACCACTCTGGTCGTGCTGGATGTCTAACCTGGGTCCGTGATCCGGATCAGGGACAGTGTCTGATGGGTAGTTTAACTGGGGCGGTTGCCTCGTAAAGAGTAACGGAGGCGCGCATAGGTTCCCTCAGCCTGGGTGGCAATCAGGTGTTGAGTGTAAGTGCTCAAGGGAGCTTGACTGTGAGACCGACGGGTCGAGCAGGGACGAAAGTCGGGACTAGTGATCCGGCGGTGGCTTGTGGAAGCGCCGTCGCTCAACGGATAAAAGGTACCCCGGGGATAACAGGCTGATCTTCCCCAAGAGT
>NZ_JAQYXC010000229.1:0-349 GCF_036322365.1 Streptomyces sp. SP18CS02 | reverse complement strand
CGCCCTGTTCGGACTGGCTTTCGCTTCGGCTTCGCCACCCGGGTTAACCTCGCGACACACCGCAAACTCGCAGGCTCATTCTTCAAAAGGCACGCAGTCACGACGCACCGAGTAAACTCGAGGCGCGAAGCTCCCACGGCTTGTAGGCACACGGGTGCCGGTCCTATCTCCCGCCGCGCCCGCGGTACTTTTCACCATTCCCTCCCGGGACTATCCGCTATCGGTCACCAGGGAATATTTAGGCTTAACGGGTGGTCCCGCCAGATTCACACGGGATTTCTCGGGCCCCGTGCTACTTGGGTGTCTCTTAAACGAGCCGCATGAATTTCAGCTACGGGGGTCTTACCCT
>NZ_JAQYXC010000228.1:0-313 GCF_036322365.1 Streptomyces sp. SP18CS02 | reverse complement strand
GGGGGGGGGGGGGGGGGGGGGGGGGCGCCGGGGGGGGGGCGGGGGGGGTGGGGGGGCGTGGACGAGGTGTGTATTGGCATGGGAGAAGAGGGGGGGGTGGGGGGGGGGGGGGGGGGGGGGTGGGTGGGTGGGGGTGTGGGGGGCGGGGGTTTGTGCGGGGGGTGGGCGTGGGGGGGGGGGGGGCGGCGGGCGGGCCGGGCCCGGCCCCGGCCCCAGCCCCCCCCCCCGCACCGCACCCCCCGCCAACCCCCGCCCACACCCAACCCACAACAGAACGAAAAAAGAACCCCGGCACAACACGCCCACCTCATCG
>NZ_JAQYXC010000227.1:0-308 GCF_036322365.1 Streptomyces sp. SP18CS02 | reverse complement strand
TGGGTACTTCGGCCAGGAGGAAGTCGGCTTCACCTCGAACCGGTGCGTGACGCGTCCCTGGGTGCGGTGGGGACCGAAAGCTTGCCACGCGTAGGGCCTGTCGGCACGATCTCGCCCACTCGGCCGGAAGCGACGGCGGATGGCTCTGCAGGACCGAAGGTGAGCGCAGAGAGCAAGACCTTGCCGAGCGGGGCCGAGACCCGACACCTGGACCGGACCGCTCCCCGCGGGGGCCCCCTCCGTGACCACCACGACCCGCAGGCCGCCTTCGAGGCGCTGAAGGGCCCGCTGAGCGACCTGGCCGCCCG
>NZ_JAQYXC010000226.1:0-363 GCF_036322365.1 Streptomyces sp. SP18CS02 | reverse complement strand
TGGTGGGGTGGTGGGGGGGGTGGTGGGGGGGGGGGGGTGGCGGGGGGGGGTTGGGTGTGTGGGGGTGGGGGGGGGGGGGGGGGGGGGGGGGTTGGGTGGGGGGGTTTTGTGTGAGATCGCTGGGGTTTTGCTGGGCTATTCGGCCTAGGTCTTGTATTTTTTATTTTTGTTCCGGGTTGCGGCGGCGGGGCCCCCCCCGGGGCGAAAAAACCAACAAAAACCACCCCGACAACACCCCCACCACCCACCCCCCCCGCCCCCCCCCCCGCCCCCCCCCCCCCCCACCGCCCCAATAACCTGCGTCCCCCCCCCCCCCCCCCCCCCCCCCCCCCCCCCCCCCCCCCCCCCCCCCCCCCCCCCCCC
>NZ_JAQYXC010000225.1:0-326 GCF_036322365.1 Streptomyces sp. SP18CS02 | reverse complement strand
TTGTGTTTTGTGTGTTTGTTTTGTTTTGGTTTTGTTTTTTTTTGTTTTGTTTGTGTTTTTGGTTTTTTTTTTGTTGTGTTTGTGTGTTGTTGTGTTGTTTTGTTTTTTTTGTGTTGTTTTTTTTTTTGGGTTTTGTGTGTTGTGTTTTTTTTGTTTTTTTTTGTTTTTTTTTTGTTTTTGTGGGGGTGGGGTGGTTTGTCGGCGCGGCGTCCGGGGGGTCTGTGTTTGGTTGGTGTTTTGTGTTTGTTGTGTGTTTTTTGGGGGTTTTTTTGCGGGTGTTGGTGGTGCGGGCGGCCTTTTTGTTTTGTTTGGTGGGGTGTGCGGCC
>NZ_JAQYXC010000224.1:0-1678 GCF_036322365.1 Streptomyces sp. SP18CS02 | reverse complement strand
TGGGCGGCGCGCAGGGCGGCGACGGGGTCGGTGCGTCCGGGGGCGTGGACTCCGGAGCCGTATCCGAGGAAGGCGCTGCACCAGGGTTCGTTGAGGGTGGTCCAGCGCTGGACGCGGTCGCCGAGGGCGTCGGCGACGATATCGGCGTAGTCGGCGAAGCGTTCGGCGGTGGCGCGGTGGGGCCAGCCGCCCGCGTCCTCCAGTTCCTGCGGCAGGTCCCAGTGGTAGAGGGTCAGGACGGGCGTGATGCCGTGCCCGAGCAGGTCGTCGACGAGACCCCGGTAGAAGTCGAGCCCTTTCCGGGAGGCCGGGCCCCGCCCGGTGGGCTGGACGCGCGGCCAGGACACCGAGAAGCGGTAGGCGTTCACGCCGAGCTCCGCCATCATGCGGACGTCCTCGGAGCGGCGGTGGTAGTGGTCTGCGGCGACGTCGCCCGTGTCGCCGTCGCGGGTGCGTCCGGGGGTGTGGCTGAAGGTGTCCCAGATGGAGGGGGTACGGCCGTCCTCCTGGGCGGCGCCCTCGATCTGGTAGGCGGCGGTGGCGGTGCCCCACAGGAAGCCGGGGGGAAAGCCGACGGACATGGACGAGCTCCCGAGGTGGACGGAGGCGGACTGACGGGGCGGGCCGGAAGGGCCGGAATGACGGGGTGGACCGACGGTGCGGACTGGCGGGGCGGGTCCCGGTGCCCGGACGGCGAGGCGCGGTCCGGGCGGGGCGGGTCCCGGTGCCCGGGCCTACACGTCGCCCGCGGCCGGCAGCTCGCCCGAACGCGCCACGCGCGCGTACCAGTGGGCGCTCGACTTGGGCGTACGCGTCTGGGAGGCGAAGTCCACGTGCACGGCGCCGAACCGCTTGTCGTAGCCGTACGCCCACTCGAAGTTGTCCATCAGGGACCACAGGAAGTAGCCCCGCACATCGGCGCCGCTCTCCACGGCCCGGTGGACGGCTTCCAGGTGCCCGTGCACATAGGCGATCCGCTCCGGATCGTGCACCGTTCCGTCGGCGGCGACCTGGTCCGGGTAGGCCGCGCCGTTCTCCGTGATCATCAGCGGCAGGCCCGGGTGCTCACCGGTCAGCCGCATGAGCAGGTCGTACAGGCCCGTGGGGTCGACCGTCCAGCCCATGTCGGTCCGCTCGCCGGGCGGCTGGTGGAACGCGACCTCCTCCGCACCCGGCCACGGGGAGAACGCGCCGCCGCCGTGCCCGTCGTTGCGCAGGGACTCGTCGCCCTGCCCGGCCGCCGACACCACGGTGGGCGTGTAGTAGTTGACTCCCACGCAGTCCAGCAGCTGGTTGGTGTCGGTGAGGTCGCCGTCCCGGACGAACGACCAGTCGGTGAGCCGTGCGGTGTCCTCCAGCAGGTCGTTCGGGTAGGCGCCGTTCAGCATGGGACCGAGCCAGATCCGGTTGCCGACCGCGTCGATCCTGCGCACCGCCTCCAGGTCCTCGGACGCGTCGGTGAGCGGCCTGACCTGGTGCAGATTGAGCGAGACCGACACCTCGGCCCGGGAGGGCAGGGCCGTGCGCAGGGCTTGGACGGCGAGGCCGTGGCCGAGGTTGAGGTGGTGGGCGGCGCGCAGGGCGGCGACGGGGTCGGTGCGTCCGGGGGCGTGGACTCCGGAGCCGTATCCGAGGAAGGCGCTGCACCAGGGTTCGTTGAGGGTGGTCCAGCGCTGGA
>NZ_JAQYXC010000223.1:0-339 GCF_036322365.1 Streptomyces sp. SP18CS02 | reverse complement strand
GTCCTGGAGAAGCTCGGCTTCGTCCGCGAGGGCACCCTCCGCGAGGACTGCGTCGTCAACGGCGAGGTCTCCGACTCCGGGGTGTTCGGCCTCCTCCGCCGCGCGTGGCACCCGGCGGCCGGCCGCTAGGACCGCGACGTGCCCGACATTCGGTCCGCAACCCCCACCGAGGTCACCGTGGGCCGCTTCGGCGACCTCAAGGTCTACGATCGGCCAGCGGGAGCCGTCTCTTCCGCTCGAGAGGAGCTTCGCGTTGCTCTCAGGGTCCGCCTGGAGCGGCAACATTCTCACCGGCGCGCGGGTGCTGTCGCTTCTCGTGAACATCGAACACGCCGGCGG
>NZ_JAQYXC010000222.1:0-37550 GCF_036322365.1 Streptomyces sp. SP18CS02 | reverse complement strand
TGCCGTGACGGCCACAGCGGTCCCCGCCACGACGGCGAGCACGGCAGCCATGAGCTTTCTGGCCATGTGTCCTCCTGTTCACAGGAAGGTGCGGATGCGACGGTGCAGCCTCGTACGGCAACGCGCCATGCCCGCAAGGCCGGATGAAGGTTCTTGCTGCAAGAACTCAGCAACTATTTTCGGTCGTGACCGTACGAGCCCACCGCCGCGCGGTCAACCCCCTGGACACAGTCGCGTCACACCCCGGAAATCCGGCGGATTCATGGTTGCAAGACCTTTCGCAAGGTATTGCAGTGGTGTTACGTTCAACCACGACGCCGGTCCGGTCGGCCGAGGGTCCCGGGGTGACCGGGCTCCCACGCGCCCGGCCGGCCGGACCGGTCACATGAACCGGGAGGCCCGGGGCCGCAGAAGTCCCCGCCGCCCGATCAGGGCAGGTCCCGGGCCTTCTTCTGCCCGTCCTCCGGCTCCGGCCCCTGCCGTGACCACCGGGCCCGACGGGCGTGCGCGCGCGGACCACGGCGTTCGCGATCATGACGTACCCCCCTGCCGGGCAGGCCGCGCCTGCCGTCCCCCCGGGCCGGCAGGTCCACACCGCCCCCCGGGCACCGGGCACCGGGCGCCGACGCCGGGCACCGACGCCGACGATCCGTGGCCTCGGGCTCACGCCCGGCGGCCGGTTCACACCGCGGGACCGCGTCGGCCGGCCCGGGCCGAGGGCCCGGACCGGCCGTGTGGAGGGACAGCCATGCGTACGGACCGGCCTCGGGCGGGACGGCCGCGTGAGCGGAACGCCCGGTCCACCGCCCCCGTTCACGCGTGCGGGAGGGCCCGCCCGGTCACCGTGGCCCGTGCCGTCGAGCCGCGCACCACGAGCTCCGGCTGGAAGACGAACTCCGTGCGCTGCACCGGGTTGCCGTCGATCTCCTCCAGCAACGCGTCCACCGCGGCCGTCGCCATCGCCTGAACCGGCTGGCGCACCGTGGTGAGCGGCGGGTCCGTGAAGGCGATGAGCGGCGAGTCGTCGAAGCCGACCACCGACACGTCCCCCGGCACGTCGAGCCCGCGCCCGCGCACCGCGCGCACCGCGCCGAGCGCCATGAGGTCGCTGCCGCAGACGATCCCCGTGCAGCCCTGGTCGATGAGCATGGTGGCCGCCGCGTGTCCGCCCTCCACGCTGAACAGGGTGCGCTGGATGTACCGTTCGGCCTCCTCGCGCCCCACGCCGAGCAGGCCGCGCAGGGCGGCCGTGAAGCCCTCGGCCTTGCGCCGGGACGGCACGTAACGGGTGGGGCCGACGGCGAGGCCGATGCGCTCGTGGCCCAGGTCGACCAGATGGCGTACGGCCATGCGCGCGGCCGACCGGTCGTCGGGCGAGACGAAGTGCGCGTCGACGTGCTCGTTGAAGCCGTTGATCAGTACGAACGGGACGCCGCGGGCGGCCAGTCTGACGTAGCGCGCCGGGTCGGCGGTGCTGTCGGCGTGCAGCCCGGACAGGAAGACGATGCCGGTGACCCCGCGCTCCTCCAGCTGCTCGACCAGTTCGTCCTCGGTGGCGCCGCCCGGCATCTGGGTGCACAGCACCGGGGTGTAGCCGTGTCCGGCCAGCACCTGCTCGATGACCTGGGCGAAAGCGGGGAAGATCGGGTTGGTGAGCTCGGGGATGACCAGGCCGACCAGCCCGGCGCTGCGCCGCTTGAGCCGTACCGGGCGCTCGTAGCCCAGGACGTCCAGGGCGGCGAGCACCCGGTGCCGGGTGGGGCCCGCGACGCCCGCCTTGCCGTTGAGGACCCGGCTGACGGTCGCCTCGCTGACCCCGGCCTGCGTCGCGATGTCCGAGAGCCGCGGGGCGCTTCCCATGTCGACCCGCGGCAGGGGGACCGTCACACCGCCCACCAGACGGTGGTGTCCGCGGGCAGCTCGGCCCGGCCGTCGGTCACGGTGATCACCGGACCGCTGGTGAGCAGGACGCGCCCGGCCACCGGGAGGCTCACCGTGCCGCCCGTGGTGTTGGCGGTGCAGACGAAGCCGTCACGCCGGAAGGCCAGTACGCCCTCGGGGGCGTCCAGCCACTCCACCGAGGTGCCCGCGCCGAGCCCCGGCTCCCGGCGGCGTACCGCCAGCGCGGCGCGGTACAGCTCCAGGGTGGAGTCGGGGTCGCCGGTCTGGGCCTGGACGCTCAGCTCGCCCCAGCCCTCGGGCTGCGGGAGCCAGCTGCCGCCGCTGCCGAAGCCGTGGCTGGAGCCGTCGACGGTCCACGGTATCGGCACCCGGCAGCCGTCGCGGAAGCCGTCCTGGCCGCTGGCGCGGAAGAACGACGGGTCCTGGCGCACCTCGTCGGGCAGGTCGGTGACGTCCGGCAGGCCGAGCTCCTCGCCCTGGTAGAGGTAGGCGGAGCCGGGCAGCGCCAGCATCAGCAGGGTGGCGGCGCGGGCCCGGCGCAGACCGAGCTCGCGGTCGCCGGCCTCGCGCAGCTGGGTGCCCAGGCCCGCCGGGTTGGCGAACCGGGTGGCGTGGCGGGTGACGTCGTGGTTGGAGAGCACCCAGGTCGTGGGGGCGCCCACCGGACGCATCGCGGCGAGCGAGGCGTCGATGACGCCGCGCAGCTCGGCGGCGTCCCAGTAGGTGCCCAGGTACTGGAAGTTGAAGGCCTGGTGCATCTCGTCGGGGCGCACGTAGTGCGCGGTGCGCTCGACGGTGGGCGTCCAGGCCTCCGCGACGAGGACGCGCTCCCCGTCGTACTCGCCGAGGACCTCGCGCCAGCTGCGGTAGATCTCGTGGACGCCGTCCTGGTCGAAGAACGGCATGACATCGTTTCCGAGCAGCTTGAGCTGGTCGTGCGCGCCGATGTCGGGCAGTCCCTCGGCCTTGACGAGCCCGTGGGCGACGTCGACGCGGAAGCCGTCCACGCCCATGTCGAGCCAGAAGCGCAGGATCGAGCGGAACTCGTCCCGCACGGCCGGGTGCTCCCAGTTGAAGTCGGGCTGCTCGGGGGCGAAGAGGTGGAGGTACCACTCGCCGTCGGCCACCCGGGTCCAGGCGGGGCCGCCGAAGATGGACTCCCAGTCGTTGGGCGGCAGCTCGCCGTCGGCTCCCTTGCCGGGGAGGAAGTGGTAGCGCTCGCGCAGCGGCGACCCCGGCCCCTCGCGCAGGGCGCGCTGGAACCATTCGTGCCGGTCGGAGGAGTGGTTGGGCACCAGGTCGACGATGACGCGCAGCCCCAGGCCATGGGCGTCGCGGATGAGCGCGTCGGCGTCCAGCAGGCTGCCGAACATCGGGTCGATGGCGCGGTAGTCGGCGACGTCGTACCCGGCGTCGGCCTGGGGCGAGGCGTAGAAGGGGCTGAGCCAGACGGCGTCGACGCCGAGGTCCTTGAGGTGGGGCAGGCGGCTGCGGATGCCCTCCAGGTCGCCCATGCCGTCGCCGTTGCCGTCGGCGAAACTGCGCGGATAGACCTGGTAGATCACCGCGTCGCGCCACCAGCCCGTGTCCGTGCCGGAGGTGGGGGCGGCGGGGGCAGCAAGGTGCTGGGTCATGTCTTCCCTGGGATGGAGGAGTGGGAGCGGCGCCGGCCCGGGAACAGGCCGGACCGACGCCGCGGACCGGGATGCGGTACGGGCCGGCGCGCGGTACGCGGTGCGCGCCGATCCGTACGTGGTGCGTTGCGGTTCAGGACTTGGTGGCGCCTGCGGTCAGTCCCGATACGAGGTGGCGCTGGACCAGGCCGAAGATCACCGCGGCGGGCGCCGCGATGAGGACGGCCGCAGCGGTCAGCGAACCCCAGTCGCTCGTGTACTGGTTGACGAAGCTCTGCAGGCCGCCGGAGAGGGTGAGGTTCTCCTCGCCGGTCATGAACGCGGAGGCGTAGGCGACCTCCGCCCAGCCGGTGATGAAGGTGTAGAACGCCGTGACGGCGAGACCGGGCTTGGCGAGCGGCATGATCAGCCGCCAGAAGGTGCCGAAGGGGGTGAGCCCGTCGACCCGTCCGGCCTCGTCGATCTCGGCCGGGATGCCGTCGAAGTAGCCCTTCATCATCCAGGCGCAGAACGGCACGGCGACGGTCAGGTAGGTGACGACCAGGCCGACGGGCTGGTTGAGCATGCCGAGGCTCGCCAGCAGGTTGTACAGCGGCACGATCAGCACGGCCACCGGGAACATCTGGGTGATCAGCAACAGCCACATCAGCGGGCGCAGCCCGGGGAAGCGGAAGCGGCTGACGGCGTAGCCGGTGGTGGCGGAGATGAACACGCCGATGACGGTGGTCAGCCCGACGACGATCACCGAGTTGCCCAGCCAGGACAGGAACTGGGTGTCGTTGATGACGTGGCTGTAGTTGTCGAAGGTGAAGTCCTTGACCAGGGAGGTGTCGAAGGCGTCGGTCTTCGGCTTGAACGAGGTGATCACCAGCCACAGCGGCGGGAAGACTGCGACCACGGAGGCGATCAGCAGGGTCAGGTGCAGTCCCAGGGACGCCAGCGGCGAGCGCTCGCCGCGCCCGCGGACCTTGCGGGCCCCGGCGGTGCGTCCACTGGTGACGGCGGGCGTGGTGGTGGTGCGGCCGGTGGCCGTGTCGGTGGTCATGTCGGTCACCACATGTCTCCCTGCTTGCGGAGCGCGCGGCGGTAGACCACCGCGAAGAGCGACAGCAGCACCAGGATGAGCACGCCCCAGGCCGCCGATCCCGCGAAGTCGCGCGGGCTGATGACGAAGGAGAGCCGGTAGGCGTACGTCACGAGGATCTCGGTGGCGTCGCCCGGGCCGCCCCGGGTGAGCAGGAAGATCACCGGGAACATGTTGAAGGTCCAGATGCAGCTGAGCAGGACCACGGTGCTGGCGACGGGGCGCAGACCCGGCAGGGTGATGTGGCGGAACCGCTGCCAGGCGCTGGCGCCGTCCATCTCGGCGGCCTCGTAGAGCTCGCCGGGGATGGACTGAAGTCCGCCCAGCATGGCGACAAGCATGAAGGGCACGCCGATCCACACGTTGACGGCGATGACGGAGACCTTGGCCCAGGTGGGGTCGTTCAGCCAGGAGATGCCGTCGATGCCGCCGCCCGCGAGCAGCTTGTTGAACAGGCCGCTGCGCTCGTTGAAGAGCAGACGCCAGGTGAAGACGGAGACGAAGGCGGGGACGGCCCACGGCAGGACGAGCGCCATGCGGTAGACGGCCCGGCCCTTGATCTTGCGGTTGAGCACGTTGGCCAGGATCAGGCCGAGGGTGAAGGAGAGGGCGACACAGGTGACGGTCCACACGACGGTCCAGCCGAGCCGGTCCCAGAAGACGCTGTCGGTGAGGATCGCCTTGTAGTTGTCGAGACCCACGAACTCGTAGGTCGCGGGGATGTGGTTGACACCGATCGTGCGCTCGACGTTGGCCTCGTGGCGTCGGTCAGCGACAGGTAGACGCCACGCGCCAGCGGGTAACCGATGATCACGCCGATCACGATCACCACGGGAGCGACCATGCTCCAGGCGTACCAGTAGGTGGACAGCGCCCTGCGCAGCCGGCCGGGGCTCTCGCCGCCCGGGTTCTTCTCAGTACGGCGGCCGCGGCCGCGGGCGCTGTCCGCGCCCGCGGCCTGTACCACCGACTGGCTGGTCTCGACAGCCATTGGTCGGTCAGCCCTTCCCACTACTTACTTGTAGTCCTTGAGCAGCTTGCGGTAGGCCTCGCCGGTCTCGCCCGCCGCCTTGTCCGGTGCGGTCTTGCCCGCGAGGACGTTGGCCATCTGGAGGCGGATCGGCTCGAAGAGGGCGTTGCCCTGCGGGATCCACGGGCGCTCGACGGCCTTGTCGACGGCCGGCTTGAAGAACTTGACCATCTCGTTGCCGGCGACGGACGGCACCGCGTAGGTCGAGATGCGGGTCGGCAGCAGGCTGAGCTTCTCCGTGGTCTGCTGCTGCACCTTGGCGGAGCTCATGTACTTGGCGAACTCGTAGGAGGCGTCCAGGTTCTTGGAGCCGGCGTAGACGGAGAGGTTCCAGCCGCCCTGCGGGGAGCCCTGCGCGGCGCTGCCGCCCGGGACGGGCGCGATGCCGAGGTTGGCAGGGTCCTTGAACTCGGCGCCGGCGCGGGTGTCCTGGATGGCCCACGGTCCGTTGAGCATCATCGCGACCTTGCCCGACTTGAAGGCGTTCTGCATGTTGTTCCAGCCGTCGGAGGCGTCGGTGATCGCCGCCTTCGAGTCGACCAGGTCCTTGATGGTCTTGTACGCCTTGACGCCGGACTCGTCGTCGATGGTGACCTTCTTGGCCTTGGCGTCGACCATGTCACCGCCCTCGCCGTAGAGGAAGGACAGGAACCAGTACGGGTCGTCGCCGCGCAGGTAGAGGCCGGTCTTGCCGGGCGTCTTGGCGCTGATCTTCGACGCGGCGGCCTTCAGCTCCTCGATGCTCTTGGGCACCTCGACGCCGGCGTCCTTGAGCATCTTCTTGTTGTAGAAGAGCGCCATGGTGTCGATGACCTGCGGCACGGCGTAGGTCTTGCCGTCGTACTTGGTGCTGGCCGCGGCCTGGGGCAGCCAGTCGACCTCCTTGTCGATGGCGGGCGTGCCGTCGAGCGGGGCGAGGTAGCCCAGGCTGGCGAAGTCGGCGACCCACGCGACCTCGGTGCGCATCACGTCCGGGGCTCCGGAGTTGCCTCCGGCGGCGTTCTTGAACTTGGCATTGGCCTCGCCGAAGGGCACGCTGACGTACTTGACCTGGACCTTGGGGTGCTCCTTGGTGAAGCCCTCGGCCAGCGCCTGGTAGGTCCCCTTCTCCGCCTCGTTCGAGGTGTCCCAGAAGGTGACGGTGCCGGAGAGCTCTCCCGAGCTCTTCTTGCCGCCGTCGCTGCCGCTGTCGCCCCCGCACGCTGCCGAGGTCATGGCCAGGGCCGCGACCAGCGCGGTGGCCGCTATGCCACGCCGCATGTGAACTCCTTCAAAAGATCCCGGGAAGACGAAGGCGAAGACCTGCCTCCTGCCGACCGCTCCCTCGCGGCGCGCCGGGTTGCCAGGAACGTAACAGGGATGAAAACGAGCCGAAAGACCTTGCGGCGAATTTCTGCAAGGCCCGCTGATCGTTACATCCACGTGTCCCTACGGTTGCCGACGCATCGCTTGACACGGGCCCTGCGGTGGGGTTGCGCGCCCCTGCCAGGCTCTGCAAGCCTTTTCGTAAGCCTTGCAGGACCGTTTCATTGATGTTGCCACCTCGTTAGTCGCATGTATCCCCCATCCCGGCCGCACCGAGAGGGACACCGCACATGGCCCACGAGCTCACCTCCCCCGTCCAGGCGCCGGAGGACCGGAGTCCTGCAAGCCCTTCCAGCAGCCGCCCCGACTGGTGGCGGCGGGCCGTGATCTACCAGGTGTACGTCCGCTCCTTCGCCGACAGCGACGGGGACGGCATCGGTGATCTCCGCGGGGCCCGCGAACGGCTGCCGCACCTGGCCGGTCTGGGCGCGGACGCGGTCTGGCTGACGCCCTTCTACGCCTCGCCGCAGGCGGACGGCGGCTACGACGTCGCCGACTACCGTGCCGTCGACCCGCTCTTCGGGGACCTCGCGGACGCCGACGACCTGGTGCGCACCGCCCATGAGCTGGGCCTGAAGGTCATCGTCGACATCGTCCCCAACCACACCTCGGACCGTCACCCGTGGTTCGCGGCCGCGCTGGCGGGCCGCGACGGCGGCCCGGAGCGGGCCCGCTACCACTTCCGCCCCGGCACCGGCCCGGACGGCGCCCTGCCGCCCAACGACTGGGAGTCCGTCTTCGGCGGCCCCGCCTGGACCCGGACGGCGGACGGCTCCTGGTACCTGCACCTCTTCGCCCCCGAGCAGCCCGATCTGAACTGGGAGAACCAGGAGGTCCGGGCCGAGTTCGAGTCGGTGCTGCGGTTCTGGCTGGATCTGGGCGTCGACGGGTTCCGCATCGACGTGGCGCACGGGATGGTCAAGGCGGACGGGCTGCCCGACATCGGCCACCGGGAGCAGGTCCGGCTGATCGGCTCGCAGCAGCTGCCGTTCTTCGACCAGGACGGTGTCCACGAGATCCACCGCGCGTGGCGGCGCCTGCTCGACGGCTACGGCGGGGAGCGCATCGCGGTCGCCGAGGCGTGGGCCCCCTCGGCGGAGCGGCTCGCCCTGTACGTACGGCCCGACGAGCTGCACCAGGCGTTCAACTTCCAGTTCCTGAACTGCGCCTGGGACGCGGACGCCCTGCGCCGGGTGATCGACGACTCGCTGCGGGCCACCACCTCGGTCGGCGCCCCCACCACCTGGGTGCTCTCCAACCACGACGTGGTCCGCCACACCACGCGGTACGGCGCCGGGCCGCGGGGCCTGCGCCGGGCCAGGGCGGCCGCGCTGCTGATGCTGGCGCTGCCCGGCTCGGCCTACATCTACCAGGGCGAGGAGCTCGGGCTGCCCGAGGTGACCGACCTGCCCGCCGAGGTGCGCCAGGACCCGGCGTTCCTGCGCGGCGACGGCCAGGACGGGCTGCGGGACGGGTGCCGGGTGCCGCTCCCCTGGTCCGGCGACACCCCGCCGTACGGCTTCGGCCCCGGGGGGAGCTGGCTGCCCCAGCCGCCCGGATGGCGTGAGCTGTCGGTGGAGGCGCAGACCGGCGACCCGGACTCGATGCTGGAGCTGTACCGCGACGCGCTGGCCGTGCGGCGCGCACACCCGGCGCTCGGCGCGGGCGAGGCGGTCGAGTGGCTGCCCGCGCCCGAGGGGGTGCTCGCCTTCCGGCGCCGGGCGGCGGGCCCGGGCAGCGGCCCCTGGCAGGGGGACCTGGTGTGCACGGTGAACACCACCGGCCGGCCGGTGGCGCTGCCGGCGCCCGGCCGGGTCCTGCTGTCCAGCGAGCCGGACCGGTCCGCCGCCACGGCCGCCGACGGCGGTGCGGGCGGCCGGCTTCCCACGCCGTCCCGAGAGCTGCCGCTCGGCGAACCGAGGGGGAATCCGGCCGGTGACGGCGGGGAAAGTGCCCTCATCGCCGCTGACTCCTGCATCTGGTGGGCAATCTGACGTGCGACCGGTACAGTCCAACCCCATGACCGCGCGGCTTGCCGACATCGCAGCCCAGGCGGGGGTCAGCGAAGCCACAGTCAGCCGCGTGCTCAACGGCAAGCCCGGTGTGGCCGCTGCCACCCGTCAATCCGTGCTTGCCGCTCTCGATGTGCTGGGCTACGAACGGCCGGTGCGGCTGCGACAGCGCAGCGCCGGCCTGGTCGGTCTGATAACGCCCGAACTGGACAACCCCATCTTCCCGGCCCTGGCCCAGGTCATCGGCCAGGCGCTGACCCGCCAGGGCTACACCCCGGTGCTCGCCACCCAGACCCCCGGCGGGTCCACCGAGGACGAGCTGACCGAGATGCTCGTGGAGCGCGGTGTCGCGGGGATCATCTTCGTCTCCGGTCTGCACGCCGACACCACCGCCGACACCCAGCGCTACGACCAGCTGCGTGGCAAGGGTGTCCCGTTCGTCCTGATCAACGGCTTCTCCCCGAACATCCAGGCGCCCTTCGTCTCGCCCGACGACCGGGCGGCGATGCAGCTGGCCGTGACGCACCTGGCCGCGCTCGGCCACACGCGCATCGGGCTGGCGGTCGGCCCCAAGCGGTTCGTGCCCGTGCTGCGCAAGATCGAGGGCTTCCAGCTCGGGGTCGAGGAGCGGTTCGGGCTGAGCGCCGAGGAGTCCGAGGAGCTGATCCAGCACTCGCTCTACACGCTGGAGGGCGGACAGGCCGCCGCGACCGCGCTGATCGGCCGGGGCTGCACGGCCATCGTCTGCGCCAGCGACATGATGGCCCTGGGGGCCATCCGGGCCGCCCGCCAGCAGGGGCTGGAGGTGCCCCGGGACATCTCCGTGGTGGGCTTCGACGACTCCCCGCTCATAGCGTTCACGGACCCGCCCCTGACGACCATCCGCCAGCCCGTCCAGGCGATGGGACAGGCGGCGGTGCGGGCCCTGCTGGAGGAAGTGGGCGGCACCCCCGCCCCCCACAGCGAATTCGTCTTCATGCCCGAGCTCGTGGTGCGCGGTTCGACCGCCTCCGGACCTCGGGGTCAGAGGTCCTCCGAAAGGCGGAGGAACGACGTCGAGGAACCGACTGACGGATGATCGACCGAGTGGACATATCTGGCAGACTCTTGGCCCATGGGTGACACGACTGTGAGGACACTGGAAGGCCGTACGACGGCCCCGCCATCACCCATCGAGCAGGAGCAGGACCCCGCGGCCCGCCGGCCGGATTCCGCGGGCGTCTGGCAGCGGATGCGCGCCCCGCGCCGCCCCCGTATCTGGTTCGAGATCCTGCTGATCGCGGTCAGTTACTGGACCTACTCGCTCATCCGCAACGCCGTGCCGGAGCAGAAGGCGCAGGCGCTGCGCAACGCGGACTGGATCTGGCGCGCCGAGCAGTCCCTCGGCATCGCCGTCGAGAAGACGGTCAACCACGCGGTGGATTCCGTGACGTGGCTGATCGTGGGGATGAACTACTACTACGCGACGCTGCACTTCATCGTGACGATCGGGGTGCTGGTGTGGCTGTACCGGTGGCACCCCGGGCGGTACGCCGCCGCCCGCCTGGTGCTCTTCTCCACCACCGGTATCGCCCTGCTCGGCTACTACCTGTACCCGCTGGCGCCGCCCCGCCTGATGACCAGCGAGCGGTTCATCGACACGGTGCTGGTGCACCACACCTGGGGCTCGATGGCGTCGGGCGACCTCAAGCACATGTCGAACCAGTACGCCGCGATGCCGTCGATGCACATCGGCTGGTCCCTGTGGTGCGGTGTGACCATATACGCCCTGGCCGGGGCGAATTGGGCGAAGATCATCGGGCTGCTCTACCCGACGCTCACCCTGGTGGTCATCGTGGCCACCGCCAACCACTTCTGGCTGGACGCGGTGGGCGGCATGATCTGCCTGGCCTTCGGCTTCACCCTGGCGTACCTCTGGTACGGCAGCCTCCCGAACCGGCTGCCCCGCCATGTGCCGCCCCGGGCCGGCGGCGTCCCGCTCCTGGCGAAGGCGCGCCCCTGAGGGCACCCGCGCCCAGGACGTGCCGCTGCGGGTCCCGAGGACCTGGACCCCGGCACCGGCGAGCCGCTGACCTCCCCGTACGACGGCATCGACGGGGAGAGCCGGCACGAGAGGGCGGACGCCCGCCCGCGCGACCGGCCCCGGCCTCCGTGAGCCCCCGTGAGCCTCCGTGAGCCTCCGTCAGCCTCCGTCAGCCTCCGTAGAACAGCTCCTCCACGACCCCGCGCGCCCTGCGGGTCGTACGCCGGTAGTCGTCGACCATCTCGCCGACGTGCCCGGGGCCGTACCCCAGGTACCGTCCGACGGCGGCCAGCTCACGGCCGTCGGACGGGAAGGTGTCCCCGGCCCGGCCCCGTACCAGCATCACGCCGTTGCGGACGCGGGAGGCCAGGACCCATGCCTCGTCGAGGGTGTGGGCGTCCTGCTCGGTGATCAGCCCCGCGTCGCGCGCCGAGGCCAGGGCCCGGCGGGTACGGGTGGTGCGCAGGCCCGGGACCGCGTGGCCGTGGCGCATCTGGAGGAGCTGCACGGTCCATTCGACGTCGGAGAGGCCGCCGCGCCCCAGTTTGGCGTGGAGGGTCGGGTCGGCGCCGCGCGGCAGCCGTTCCGCCTCCATCCGGGCCTTCAGGCGGCGGATCTCGCGCACGGCGTCGTCGTCGAGCCCGCCCGCCGGATAGCGCAGCGGGTCGACGAGCTCGACGAAGCGGCGGCCGAGCTCGTCGTCGCCGGCCATCGGTTCGGCCCGTAGCAGTGCCTGGCTCTCCCACGTCAGGGACCAGCGCCGGTAGTACGCCTCGTACGACTTGAGGGTGCGCACCAGCGGGCCGCTCTTGCCCTCCGGGCGCAGATCGGCGTCGATCAGCAGCGGCGGGTCGGCCGTGGGCAGCTGGAGCAGTCTGCGCATCTCGGCGACGACGGCGTTCGCGGCCCGGCCGGCCTCCTGCTCGTCGACGCCCTCACGCGGCTCGTGCACGAACAGGACGTCGGCGTCGGAGCCGTAGCCCAGTTCGTGGCCGCCGAAGCGGCCCATGCCGATGACCGCGAACCTGGTCGGCAGCGTGTCGCCCCACTCGGCGCGCACGGCGGCCCGCAGGGCGCCCGCGACGGTCGCCGCGTTGAGGTCGGTGACCGCGTCACCCACCCGGTCGACGAGCGCGCCCGGGTCGGCCTCGGCGGGGCTGTCCTCGGTGCCGTACGACCCGATGAGGTCGGCGGCCGCCGTGCGGAACAGTTCCCGGCGCCGTACACCGCGCGCTGCCGCGACCGCCTGCTCGGGGCTGTCGGCGCGGCCGACCGCCGCCAGGATCTCCGGCTCCAGGTGGTCGCGGCGGCGCGGCTCCAGCCCCTCGGTCGCACCGAGGATCGCGACCGCCTCGGGGGCGCGCAGCAGCAGGTCGGGGGCGAACCGTCCGGCGGACAGGACCCGCGCGAGGTTCTCGGCCGCGGCGCCCTCGTCGCGCAGCAGCCGCAGGTACCAGGGGGTCTTGCCGAGGGCGTCGGAGACCTTGCGGAAGCCGAGCAGCCCCGCGTCGGGGTCGGCGGAGTCCGCGAACCAGCCCAGCATCACGGGCAGCAGGGTCCGCTGGATGGCGGCCTTGCGGGTCACCCCCGAGGAGAGGGCCTCCAGATGGCGCAGGGCGGCGGCGGGGTCGGCGTAGCCGAGCGCTTCGAGGCGCTGGCCCGCGGCCTTGGCGCTGAGCCGGGCCTCGCCGGGAGCGAGCTGGGCCACGGCGTCCAGGAGCGGCCGGTAGAACAGCTTCTCGTGCAGCCGCCGCACCACGGCGGCGTGGCGCCGCCACTCCCGGTTGAGCTCGGCGACCGGGTCGGTGCGCAGCCCCAGGGAACGGCCCAGGCGCCGCAGATCGGCCTCGTCCTCGGGGACGAGATGGGTGCGGCGCAGCCGGTGGAGCTGGATGCGGTGCTCCATGGCGCGCAGGAAGCGGTACGCCTCGTCGAGCTGCGCGGCGTCGACGCGGCCCACGTAACCGCCCGCGGCGAGCGCCCCCAGGGCCCCCAGGGTGCTGCCGCTGTGCAGGCCGGCGTCGCTGCGCCCGTGCACCAGCTGGAGCAGCTGGACGGCGAACTCGACGTCCCGAAGGCCCCCGGGGCCCAGTTTCAGTTCCCGGTCGACCTGGGCGGCGGGGATGTTGTCGACGACCCGGCGGCGCATCCTCTGCACGTCGGTGACGAAGTTGTCGCGCTCGGCGGCCTGCCACACCAGGGGGGAGACGGCGTCGATGTACGCGGCGCCGAGCTCGGCGTCCCCGGCCACCGGCCGTGCCTTGAGCAGCGCCTGGAACTCCCAGGTCTTGGCCCAGCGCTGGTAGTAGGCGAGGTGGCTGGAGAGGGTCCGCACGAGGGGGCCGTTGCGGCCTTCGGGGCGCAGATTGGCGTCGACCGGCCAGATGGTGCCCTCGACCGTGGTCTCGGAGCAGATCCGCATCAGATGGGAGGCGAGCCGGGTCGCGGCCTGGAGTGCCTTGCCCTCGTCCGCGCCGCCGTTGCCGTCGGCCGGTTCGGCGACGAAGATCACGTCCACGTCGGACACGTAGTTCAGCTCGTGTCCGCCGCACTTGCCCATCGCGATGACGGCGAGCCTGCACAGGGCCGCGTCCTCGGGGGCGGCGAGCCGGGCGATGGCGAGCGCGGCCCGCAGGGTGGCGGTGGCCAGGTCGGCGAGCTCGGCGGCGGTCTCGGCGACGTCGATGGTGCCGCACACGTCACGGGCGGCTATGGCCAGCAGGCAGCGCCGGTAGGCCACGCGCAGCGAGACCGGGTCGGTGGCGGCGGCGAGGCCGCGCTCGAAGTCGGCGACGCCCGGGTGGAGGTCGTTCGCCTCGTAGGTGACGAGCGCCCGCCAGTCGTGGGGGTGGCGGGCCAGGTGGTCGCCGAGTGCCTCGGACGCGCCGAGGACGCCGAGCAGGCGGTCGCGCAGCGGCTTCGCGCCGATGAGCGTGGCGAGCAGCGACTGGTTGCCGTCGTCGGGCTGGGCCTCGGCGAGCCGGACGAGCCCGCGCAGGGCGAGGTCGGGGTCGGCGGTGGCCCCCAGCGCGTCGAGCAGGACGGGGTCGCCGCGCACGGCGGACAGGGCGGGCAGGGCCAGCAGCCTCTCGGCGGCGGAGGGGTCGGTGAATCCGTGCCGCAGCAGCCGGGAGAAGGTGCTGCTCCTGCGCCCCGGCACCGTCATCGCGCGCTCTCCGTCCACCTGTACCTCCGGTTCGCCCCCCGCTCCGAGCCTATCGGCCCCCGTCCCGGGGCGAGCGGTCACCACCTGCGTACGGCCGGATCCGGTGCGCCCGGCGGGCTCCACCGGGCGGCCGCGAGTGATCCATCACACACACGCCCTTATGGGAGCGGATGAACCGCATTTCAGGAATGCCCCTCTTCTCTGCCGGTTCGCCCACTCCACCCGCGTCACGGAAGCCGTCGCCCATGCCCCGCCGTCCCCCGCTCCTCTCCCGCCGTGGTCTGCTCCTCGCGGCGCCCCTGGCCGTGCTGCTCGGTATCACCGGCGGGACGCTCGCGCTCACCGCCGGGTCGTCGGACGCCTCGGACGTACCGAGCCGGGGCGTTCCGGAGGAGATCGCCGTGAAGCCGCTCCGTACGGGCGGGGAGGCGGTCGTGCAGATCATGGCCCACCCGGACGACGACCTGTTCTTCATGAACCCGGACACGAGCCAGTCGATCGGCTCGGGCAACAGCCTGACCTCCGTCTATCTCACGGCCGGGGAGTCCGACGGCCGCAACGCCCGCCGCGACGAGCCGAAGCCCCGCGCCGACAAGGCCGCGTACTCCGAGGCCCGCCAGAACGGCATACGGGCCGCCTACGCGGAGATGGCCACCGGCAACCGCACCAGCCCGTGGGACCGCACGTCCATAGCCACCGCCGGCGGTGCCCGGGCCGAGCTGGACACCCTGCGGGCCAAGCCGCAGATCAGCCTGGTGTGGCTGCAGCTGCGCGAGGCCGGGAGCATAGCCGGGGACCGGCCGAACAGCCTGCACGGCCTGTGGGACGGGCGGATCGACGCCCTGGGTTCGCAGCTCGCCGCCGGCTCCCCGGTGCGGGAGGACTTCTCGTACGACAAGGCCCAGGTCGTCGGCACCCTCGCCGGTCTGCTGGAGCGCTTCCACCCGACGTTCGTGCGGATGATGGACCCGACGCCGGGGCGGAACGAGAAGACCGGCAAGCTCTCCGACCACCAGGACCACATGTACGGGGCCCGGTTCGCGCAGGCGGCGCTCGCCCGGTACGCCGAGGCCCCGGGGCGCCCCTCCTTCGCCGTGCAGAACTACCTGGGTTACTCGACCGGCGGGCTGCCGCACTCGCTCGACCCGAAGAGCGCCGGGACCAAGCTGCACACCCTCAAGACGTACGCCTGGACGGACCACACGGACTACTGCGAGGACCCGGCGGGCTGCGGCGACCGCAAGGTGGCCGCCCGCCCCGCCGGGCACGGCTGGGCCCAGTCCATCCGCTACACCCGTGCCGAGTCCACCTCCTGGCTGCAGCGCGGTGCCGGCGGCGAGCTGTACGCGTTCTCGGTGCTGGACGGCCGGCTGGCGGTCTGGCGCAAGTCGGGGACGAAGCCGTGGACGGGGCCGGAGCTCCAGCGGGGCGGCGGCCTGGACAGCGGCGTCACGTCGGTACGGCTGCCGGACGGCCGGATCGCGGTGTTCGCCACGCGTACGGTTCTCGGCGACAGCGCGGCGGACTACCGCCGTGAGGTGGTCTCCACCGTGCAGTCGGCTCCGGGCGGCGTGCTCGGGGCGTGGCGTTCGCTCGGTTCCCCGGAGCGGGACGACGAGACGGCCACCTCCGACATCAGCCTGCCCGCGGTGCTGGTGGACCGGGCGGGCCTGATGACGGCGTACGTGCGGGACGGCGGCAACCGGCTGACCGTGAGCGCCCAGCGTCCGGACGGCGGCTGGACCCGCTGGCGGCCGGCCGGCGGCACGGGGCTGCACGGCGACCCGGTGGCGGCCACGGACGCGACCGGCCGCGGCTACGTCTTCGCCGGTACGCCGAAGACGGTGCTGGCCTGGACGCAGACCGCCGCGGGGCGCCCGGTCACCGGCCCGACGAAGACGGGGCTGCCGCCGACCACCCTGGCGCTGAGCGCCTCGCCGGACGGCGACGGGGTACGGCTCTGGTTCCGCAAGCCCGACTCGGGCGACGTCCGTACGGCCCGCTTCTCGGGCAGCGGCCACGCCTCGCCGGTGCGGGAGCTGCCCGGCGTGGCGGGCTACGGCTCGGTGGGCGCGGCCGGTGACGCCCTGGCCCTGCGCGGACGCGGCGGCGGACTGGCGACCGCGTCCAGCCGGTCGGCGGCGGGGGCCCCGGTGAAGTGGACGGTGGCGAGGCCGCTGTTCTCGGGCGCTCCGGCGGCCACCGCGGAGGGTGTGGCGGCCGTGGGCCTGGACGGCCGGCTGCGCTGGTCCGCCTCCGAGCGCTGAGCGGGCGCGCGGTGAGCGCCGGGGGTGAGTCGTCCCCGCCCGGGGCCGAACGCCCCCGCGCGAGGGTGCCGGCGGGGCGGCCGGAGGTCCGAGCCGGTACGGGGGGCGGGTCGCGGCTGCGCGGACTCGCCGGTGTCCGTGCCGGCGCGTACGGTTCAGACCGGCCTGTCGGCGTGCGCGACGGCGCTCCCGTGGGCCGGGGCGGCAGCGCCCCGGCCCGCGCGGTCGCCCCTCGTACGGCGTTCGGCTCCGCCCGGGGCGAGCCGTACGGCCGGACCTGTCGGCGTTTCGGAGGAGGGCACGCATGAACTGGACGCTCGAAGTGATCCCGGTCCCGGTCACGGACCTGGACGCCTCGAAGGACTTCTACGGCGGCAAGTGCGGCTTCAGGGTGGACCTCGACTCCGAGGTGGCACCGGGTATCCGCATCATCCAGCTGACCCCGCCGGGGTCGCGCTGCTCGATCGCCCTGGAGGACGGGATGCCCCCGGCCCCGGGCCAGACGTTCATGGCCCCGGGCTCGCTGCACGGTCTCCAGCTGTGCGTCCTGGACATCGAGGCGGCCCGCGCGGAGCTCACCTCCCGGGGCGTGGCGGTCAGCCCGGTCCAGCACGTGGGTGAGCGCGGCTGGGAGGAGGGCAAGGGCGGGACCTGGAACTCGTTCATGTTCTTCAAGGACCCGGACGGCAACAGCTGGACGGTCCAGGAAGCCCCTTCGGAGCTCTCGGAACGCTGACGGCGGCCGCCCGGCAGGAGCCGTCCGGCCGGTCACGTGACCGGCCGGACAGCGGTGGTTCAGCGGTCGTCGTCCTCGTCGGGGTCGACTACCCGCGCCTGGGCCGGCGGCCTGCCTTGCGGCAGGGAGACGGCCGTCGGCTCACCAGCGCTCGAACGCGGTGAAGGCATGGTCGCCGGCCGCCCCGGCGACGATGATTCGCCCGTCGTGCTCGAAGAAGTAGCCGCTGGGCGCTTCCTCACGGAAATGGCGTTCGTCGAGTTCCTCGCCGTTGCCGGCGTCGTACACGAGCAGCTCGGTGATGGCGCTGGCCTGGGTCGACCACTCGCACAGCACGGTGATCCGGTCGCCCCGCACGGCCAGCCCGGCGGCGGGCTCGTCCAACTTCTCGTTCCACACCTCTTCGCCGGTCTTCAGGTCGAAGGCGATCAGCCGGTAGTGCCGTCCCTTGGAATAGGTCCACGCCAGTGCGTACATCCGCTCGCCGACGACCTCCGCCGCGTCGATCTGGCCATAGTCGCCGCGGAGCTCTATGCCCGCCCGAGGACGCCCGTCCTGGTCGAAGGCGACGAACGCGCCCGTCGCCTCGTCCGAGTTCCCGCTCGAGGACCGCACGACCCTCAGCACCAAGGGGTCGGCCGACTCGATGAACACGGTGGAGTCCGTCGACACGGGGCGACGGGCATCGATGGGAACGTTCCACTTCAGGGCGCCGGTGCCGCGATCGAAGGCCGCCGCCATCAACTCGACGTCCCCGCCGCTGTCAGCGCCCGGGTCGTCCGCGTCCTCCCCGCCGCAGGCCAGGACGGCGTGGACCTGTTCCTTGCCCACGAACGTGTCCCACACCCCGCACGTGCCGGGCACGGCCGCCGTCCAACGGGCCTTGCCCGTGCGGAGGTCGAGGGCGCGCAGCGAACGGTTGTCGCCCGGCGCCCGCGCCTCCTGCTCGGTCCGTTCGTCGTTGATCAGCGCCAGGCCGCCCGCCGCGTCCAGGAATCCGTCCCTGTCCCCGGGGAACCGGCCGTCCGAGACGGTCCGCGGGACGCTCCACAGCTCCCGCCCGTCCTTCATGTCGAAGGCAAGGACGGTCGAGCAGCCCTTGCCCTTGCCCGGGGAGGCGGGCTTGCCGCTCCCGCCGCCGGTGGCACCGCTCTCGGTGCCGTACGCGACCAGGAGGACCCCCTCGTCCGCACGACGCGCACTGCCGCAGATCTGGGCGCGGCCGGGCGGTACGAACTCCCAGAGCTTCTTCCCGTCCTGCCCGTCGGCGATGCCGAAGCCGGTCACCGCGTCGAACCGGCTGCGGACTGCGACGTCCCCGACGACCCAACTGTCGTTGGCCTTGTCATCGCTGGGCCGGTCCTTCGCGGTGGCCCAGGTGCGCACCATGGCGTCGCCCGGCAGATAGCCCTCGAACGACAGGAACCAGGCGGTGATGGACCCGATCACCCCCAGTACGATCCCGATCACCGCCAGCGCCTTTATGAGCCCTGCTCTCCCTGACATCACGCGCTCCCCCTACCGTGCATGGCACACCCCCCTGCGAGCGGCGTTCCGGAGACCCGCCCGACACGTCGATCTTCGAACGACGGTCAGGCTAAGGGCAGGGCCTCCCAGCGGTCCATGCCGATCCGGCGCGGGTGGAGGACGTGCCGGCCGGAGCCGAGCCGCGAACACCGCCGGTGGCGCGGCAGCCGGCGGGACGGGCCCCCTCCGGCGTCGCGGCGCGCGGGCGGGCGGATGCGGACAGCCCGCGGAGACCTGCGGAGGCGCGCTCGGCGGACCGTCGACGGCGTGCACGGGGCCTCCCGCGACGTCGGACGGCCCACGGACGGCCCGGGGCGGCCGGAACGGGTCCGGGCCGGCGGCGGTCCGCCGCCGGCCCGGACCCTCGCGTCAGGGTCGTACTGCTTCCGGCCCGCGCCTACAGCACCGGCAGGTTCTTCCGCAGCTCGAAGGCGGTGACCTCGGAGCGGTACTCCTCCCACTCCTGCTTCTTGTTGCGCAGGAAGAAGTCGAAGACGTGCTCGCCCAGCGTCTCGGCCACCAGTTCGCTGCGCTCCATCAGCGAGATCGCCTCGCCCAGGTTCTGCGGCAGCGGCTCGATGCCCATCGCGCGGCGCTCGGCGTCGGACAGGGCCCAGACGTCGTCGTCGGCGCCCGCCGGGAGCTCGTAGCCCTCCTCGATGCCCTTGAGGCCGGCGGCGAGCAGCACCGCGTATGTCAGATACGGGTTGGCGCCCGAGTCGATGGAGCGGACCTCGACCCGCGAGGAGCCGGTCTTGCCCGGCTTGTACATCGGGACGCGGATCAGGGCGGAGCGGTTGTTGTGGCCCCAGCAGATGTACGAGGGGGCCTCGCCGCCCGAACCCGCGGTGCGGGCCGAGCCGCCCCAGATGCGCTTGTAGGAGTTGACCCACTGGTTGGTCACGGCGGAGATCTCCGCCGCGTGCTTCAGCAGGCCCGCGATGAAGGAACGTCCCACCTTGGAGAGCTGGTACTCGGCGCCGGACTCGTAGAAGGCGTTGCGGTCGCCCTCGAAGAGGGAGAGGTGGGTGTGCATGCCGGAGCCGGGGTACTCGGAGAACGGCTTCGGCATGAAGGTCGCCTGGACCCCCTGCTCCAGCGCGACCTGCTTCATGACCAGCCGGAACGTCATGATGTTGTCCGCGGTGGACAGCGCGTCCGCGTACCGCAGGTCGATCTCCTGCTGGCCGGGCGCGCCCTCGTGGTGGCTGAACTCGACCGAGATGCCCATCGACTCGAGCATGGTGATCGCCTGGCGACGGAAGTCCATGCCCACGTTCTGCGGGGTGTGGTCGAAGTATCCGGAGTTGTCCGCGGGGACCGGCTTGGAGCCGTCCAGCGGCTTGTTCTTCAGCAGGAAGAACTCGATCTCGGGGTGGGTGTAGAAGGTGAAGCCCAGGTCCGAGGTCTTGGCGAGGATCCGCTTCAGCACATAGCGCGGGTCGGCGAAGGACGGCGAGCCGTCGGGCATCAGGATGTCGCAGAACATGCGGGCGGTCCCGGGGGCCTCCGCGCGCCACGGCAGGATCTGGAAGGTGCTGGGATCCGGCTTGGCGATCATGTCGGACTCGTAGACGCGGGCGAAGCCCTCGATGGCCGAGCCGTCGAAGCCGATGCCCTCGTCGAAGGCCTGCTCCAGCTCGGCGGGTGCCACGGCGACCGACTTCAGGAAGCCGAGCACATCCGTGAACCACAGGCGCACGAAACGAATGTCGCGCTCCTCGAGCGTACGGAGCACGAATTCCTGCTGCTTGTCCATTTCCACACCCATCCTCGCTGATCAGGCCAGCATGCCACCACACGGTTTCGAGCACGTTGCGAACCCATACTGCCTGCCGGTGTGTGGCGCAGGTAACGGCGGCCTCGCAGACTGGCCCTATGGACCGTGGTGCGCAGGAGCTCCCCGGCGCCAGCACGCCCCGCTGGCTGCGGCTGCTTCCCTGGCTGACGGTGGCCCTGCTGGTGATCGTCCAGCTGACCACGCCGAGGAGCGTGCAGCTCGGCTTCGCCTTCGCCGTCGTGCCGCCGCTCACCTCCCTGGTGTACGCGGCGCGGGGCACCGCCCTGGTGTCGGCCGCCCTCGGCGCGCTGCTGCTGCTGCCCGTCATCCGCGCCGACGACGTCACCTACGCCGATCTGCTCGCCTTCGTGCTGATCAGCGCCGTCAGCGTCGTGCTGGCCCGGCTGAGGACCCGCAGGGAGGCCCAGCTGGTCTCGGTCCGCACGGTCGCCGAGGCGGCGCAGCTGGCCGTGCTGCCGCCGCTGCCGGAGAGGGTGGGGCCCGTCCGGTGCGGAGCGCTGTACCGGGCGGCGGAGCGGGGCGCACTGGTCGGCGGCGACCTGTACGACGTACAGCAGGGCCCGTTCGGGGTCCGGGCGGTGGTGGCCGACGTGCGGGGGCACGGTATGGCGGCGGTCTCGACGGTGGCGGCCCTGCTGGGCACGTTCCGGGAGGCGGTGCTGGACGAGCGGGAGCTGGGCGGGGTCGCGGCCCGGCTGGACCGCCGGCTGGTCGTGGACTCGGCGGGCCGCGAGGCGGCGGAGCTGTTCGCGACGGCCGTGCTCATGGAGTTCGCGCCCGACGGCTCGGCGGTACGGGTCCTCAGCTGCGGCCATCCCGCTCCGGTGCTGGTGGCCGGCGGCGGGGCGCGCGAGGTGGCGCTGGTGCCGGGCTCGCCCCTGGGGCTCGGGCTGGCGGACTACCGGCCGCCGGCCGCGGTGACGGTGCCGCTGCTCCCCTCGGACGTGCTGCTCGCGCACACCGACGGGGTGACGGAGGCCCGGGACGCCTCGGGCCGGTTCTATCCGCTGGCGACACGGATCAAGCCCGGTGAACCGGTGGATCTCGTACGGGCGGTGTGGCGTGATCTGTCCGCTTACGCGGGAGAGATCGACGACGACGTGGCGCTGCTGGCGCTGCGCGCCTCGGACGGTACCGGCTGAATTCCGTACCCCGTTCGGCCCATGACGGGTCCGCGCCCATTACCATCTGCGCCCATGGGAGGGTCGCGGCACATACGCCTCACGCGAACAGCGCGTGACACGCGCCCCATGGCGCTGCTGAGTGCCGTGGCGACGCTGCTCGCCGCGCTCTTCCTCTGTCTCGGGCCCGAGGGGGCGACGGGGCACCACGGGGGCATGGCCGACGCGCGTGTGTCGCCGACGGCGACCCCGGTGCATCCGGCGGCGGCCGCCACCGCGTACAGCTGCCCCTACGACCGCGGCGACTGCGGGCTGTTCCCCTCCCTCACCCCGGCGGTCCTCACCGCCCCGCCGCTCGACCCGCCGCAGCACGCGGACGGGCCGGCGCGGACGGCGACGGCGGGGGTGCCCGACCGGCCGGCCCGCGCCGAGGCCCGGCCGCGCGCTCCCGGTCTCCACGTCCTTCAGGTCCTGCGGACCTAGAGCCTTCTTCTCCCCGGATCCCGCCGTGCGGCCGCACGGCCCGCACCACCCCCGAGATCACCGGGGCCACCGGTCCTCCCGGCCCAGGGGGTCTCAGGGACGCCGAGTTCTCAGCGCTCCCAGTGCTCCCAGTGCTCCCAGAAACTTTCGAAGAAGGACGTAGACATCATGGCTGCCAATCGCACGTCGACCGCCGACCGCCGGGCCCGAATAGAGGAGATGCGCCGCGCCGAGAAGTCCCGCGAGCGCCGCAACCGCGTCATCACCATCGTGCTCAGCACGGTGGTGGTCGCCGGTCTCGTCGGGTTCGGCGGGTACGTGCTCAACAAGGAGTCCGAGGAGAAGGAGCAGCAGGAGGCGGCGGCCAAGGCGCCCATCAAGGACGAGAAGTCCTGGGACGCGAAGAAGCTGGGCCGCAACCACGTCACCGCCGCCGTCACCTACCCGATGAAGCCCCCGGTCGGCGGCGACCACCACCAGGTGTGGATGAACTGCGACGGCAACGTCTACAAGGAGCCCGTCCCCGAGGTCAACGCCGTGCACTCGCTGGAGCACGGCGCGGTGTGGGTCACCTACAACGACAAGGCCGCCGAGGCCGACGTCAAGAAGCTCGGCGAGAAGGTCGACAAGACCTCGTACACGCTGATGAGCCCGGTCAAGGACCAGGCGGGGGCCATCATGCTCAGCGCGTGGGGCAAGCAGGTCACCGTGGACGGGGCGGACGACCCGCGGGTGGACCAGTTCTTCGCCAAGTACGTGAACGGTCCGCAGACGCCCGAGCCCGGCGCCGCGTGCACCAACGGAATGAGCGGGAAGTGACCCTGACCCGGACGCACCGGGCGGCAATCACGGCGGTGGTCCTCGCCCTGCTCTTCGCCGGGGCGGCGACGGTCGCCTCGGCGGGCGGCGGCGACGGCGGCGCTCCGCGCACGCCGACGGAGCGGTCGGCCGACGCGGGGTTCGCCCGGGACATGTCGGTGCACCACCAGCAGGCGGTGGAGATGTCCTTCATCGTCCGCGACCGCACCCGGGACGACGAGGTGCGCCGGCTGGCGTACGACATCGCCAACACGCAGGCCAACCAGCGCGGGATGATGCTGGGCTGGCTCGACATGTGGGGTCTGCCGAAGGTCGCGCCGGACAGTGAGCCGATGGCCTGGATGGGCATGCCGTCGCACGGCACGAGCGGGCCGGTGGACGGGGCCGTGATGCCCGGGATGGCCACCAGGACGGAGCTGGAGCGGCTGCGCGGGGCGAGCGGCCGGCAGGCGGAGATCCTCTACCTCCAGCTGATGACCGACCACCACAAGGGCGGTGTGCACATGGCGCGGGGCTGCGCCGAGCGGTGCGGCACCGAGGTGGAGCGGCGGCTCGCCCAGGGCATGGTCGACGCCCAGGAGTCGGAGATCACGCTCATGGCCGATCTGCTGAGGAAGCGCGGCGCCGCACCGCGCGCCTGACGCGGGCCGCCGCACGAACGGAGAGAGGAACGGCCGCGCGGCCGCGCCGGGCACGTCCCGGGGCGGCCGCGCGGCGTTCGCGGGCGGGTGCGACCTCCGGACCGCGCTCGCGGGCGGGTGGCGCAGCCCGCGGGGCGGGCCGGGCGGGTCCGCGTCAGGCCTTCTGGGCGAGCACCGCCCCGGCGGCCGTCAGGCCCTCTGGGCGACCGTCAGGCCTTCTGGGCGAGCACCGCCCCGGCGACCGCGTCCGGCCGGTCCAGCATCATCAGATGGCCCGCGCCCGGCACGGCCTCGAACCGGGCGTCCAGCTCGTCGGCGAGGGCCCGCTGGCGTGACGTCCAGCGGGCGGCCTGGTCCGGAGCGGCGAGCACGGTCACGGGCAGTCCCGCAGGGAGGGGGTGGCGCTCGCGCAGGGCGAGCAGTTCGGCGGCGACGGCCCGGTAGTGGGTGTTCTCCAGCAGGCCGCCCCGGAACACGCGGCCGGTGGCGTAGACGCGGCGTACCAGCGCGGCGGGGGCCGGGTCCGCGGCGTACCCGGGGCGGACCAGACGGACGACGCCCCGGCGGATGAGCGGGCCGAGGGCGGCGGGCGCCCCGACCGCGGTCAGCGCGGCGCCGGCGATCCGCGCCACGGCGGTACGGACTCCGGGCGCGGGCGGCACCCGGGCGTCCTCCTCCAGGGACGAGTCGAGCAGGACGAGGCCGGCCGTGCGCTCGGGGTGCAGCCGGGCGAACGCCTCCGCGTGGAAACCGGCGATGGAGTGGCCGACCACGGTCGCCGGGCCCGCCTCGCCGGGTCCGAGCCCGAGCGCGTCGAGCACGCCCGCGATGCGGTGGGCCTCCCCGGCGGCGGAGGGCGGTACGACGGCCGGGCCGCTCAGCCCGTGCCCGGGCCGGTCGAAGCGGACCACGGTGCGGTGCGGTGCGAGCAGGGGGACGACGGGGTCCCAGTCGAACCAGCTCATGGCCAGTCCGGTGCTCAGGACGCAGACCGGGCCGCCGCCCTCGACGACCACATGGTGGGCCACTCCCCCGACCCGTACGAAACCCACCGTCTCCCCCTCGCCGCCGCCGGAGCCGGTGCCCGGTGCCCGGCACTCCCCGTACGCACCAGCCTGCCACGCGCGGGAGCCCGGCGTGCCGCCCCGCCGGAACGCGAGCAACCCTCCCGCGCGGGGCCCGCCGGCGACGGCCGACCGTCCTCCCGCGCGGGGCCCGCCGGCGACGGCCGGCCGTCGCCGAAGGCACCGCCACCACCGGCATGACTTCGCCCTCGCGAACACGCAAGGCATGTGACGGAGCGGCACGGGGGCGCCCCCGCCGAACGCGGCGCCGGTCGGGTGCCCTTGCGGCGGACGCCCCGGGGCAGTGAACGCGCCACCGCCACAACGCCGACCACGCCAAAGGCACATACGCCGACGATTCCCGGCCACCGTCCCCGACGGGCCGTCACAGGGCAGGGGCGAGCGCCCGGCGCTCCTCGCCAATTACCCGCCCTGAGCCTGCTTTTGCAAAGTAAAAGCCGGTTAAAGACTCTGTTAGTGTGACTTACCTTTTCGTATCCCCTTGAAGGATGTCGCATGACCATGCCCACGCCCCCGACCGGTCAGCCGCAGTGGGGTCCGCCGCCGGGATATCCGATGCAGCAGCCCCCGACGCAGGCCCGCAACGGTCTCGGTATCGCCTCACTGGTCATCGGCCTCGTGGGCGTGGTCGTCGGCCTGCCGATGGTCCTGTTCTGGCTCTCCGGCATCCTCGGCGTCCTGGCCCTGATATTCGGCCTGGTGGGCCACAGCCGCGCGCGCAAGGGCGAGGCGACCAACAAGGGTGTGGCGCTGGCCGGAACGATCCTCGGCGGCGTCTCCATCGCGCTCTCGATCATCGGCGTGATCGTCGTCGTCCTCGCCGTCAAGGACGTGGCCGACGAGATCAAGGAGGACATCAAGAAGCAGGAGCCGTCGATCTCCGTCCCCTCCGCCGGCGCGGACCCCTCCGCGGGCGCGGACGCCCCGGCCGACCCGGGCGCCGGCGCGCCGCTGTCGTTCGGCGAGACGCTGTCGTACGACAACGGCGTCACCGTGACCGTCGCCAAGCCCACGTCGTACACGCCGGACGAGTTCGCGGTCGGGCACGAGAAGGGCAACAAGGCCGTCCAGGTGAAGATCACGATCGTCAACGGCAGCAAGGAGACGGTCGACATCGGCACCGCCCTGCCGTTCGCCAAGGACGCCAACGGGGCGGAGATCGAGGAGATCTTCGACGGCCAGCGCGGCACCAAGCTGTTCACCGGCAATCTGCTCCCCGGCAAGCAGGCCGTGGCGCAGTTCGCGTACTCGGTGCCCGCCGACGCCACCAAGGAGATGCAGATCGAGCTCTCTCCGACCGTGCTCGGCGACTACGAGTACGAGGACGGCATCTGGGTCGGCCCGGCCGCCTGACCCGCCGGAGCGTCCCGCCCCGAGCGGTGACCGGCCCCCGCCCTCCGCGGCGGGGGCCGGTCGCCGTGCACGGGACGCCACGCGTGACGCCCCATCCGGTTCGACCCCCATTGCGTCGCACTGACGATTACACTGGGCGACGTGCCTCAACTACGCCTCGCCCTGAATCAGATCGACTCGACCGTCGGCGATCTCGCCGCGAACGCCGAGGCGGTCGTGCACTGGACCCGGCACTCGGCCGAGCAGGGGGCGCACCTCGTCGCGTTCCCCGAGATGATGCTCACCGGTTATCCCGTCGAGGACCTGGCCCTGCGCTCGTCCTTCGTGGAGGCGTCCCGGTCGGCCCTGCGCGCCCTGGCCGCCCGCCTCGCCGACGAGGGGTTCGGCGACCTGCCGGTCGTCGTCGGGTACCTGGACCGCTCCGAGCGGGCCCAGCCGAAGTACGGCCAGCCCGCCGGCGCCCCGCGGAACGCCGCCGCCGTGCTCCACGGCGGCGGGGTGGCGCTGACGTTCGCCAAGCACCACCTGCCCAACTACGGCGTGTTCGACGAGTTCCGCTACTTCGTGCCCGGCGACACCATGCCGGTGATCCGCGTCCACGGCGTCGACGTGGCCCTCGCCATCTGCGAGGACCTGTGGCAGGACGGCGGCCGCGTCCCGGCCGCCCGCAGCGCGGGTGCCGGTCTGCTGATCTCGGTCAACGCCTCGCCGTACGAGCAGAACAAGGACGACACGCGCCTGGAGCTGGTGCGCAAGCGCGCCCAGGAGGCCGGCTGCACCACCGCGTACCTCGCCATGATCGGCGGCCAGGACGAGCTGGTCTTCGACGGCGACTCGATCGTCGTGGACAAGGACGGCGAAGTCATCGCGCGGGCCCCGCAGTTCGCCGAGGGCTGCGTGGTCCTCGACCTCGACCTGCCGGCGGCCGCGGCCGAGCCGGTGACGGGCGTCGTGGACGACGGGCTGCGCGTCGAGCGGGTCGTCCTGTCCGAGGAGCCGCTGCCCGCGTACGAGCCGGAACTGACCGGGGGTTACGCGGACCGGCTCGACGACGACGAGGAGGTGTACTCGGCGCTGGTCGTGGGCCTGCGCGCGTACGCCGCGAAGAACGGCTTCCGTTCCGTGCTGATCGGCCTGTCGGGCGGCATCGACTCGGCGCTGGTCGCCGCGATCGCCTGCGACGCGCTCGGCGCGGGGAACGTGTACGGCGTCTCGATGCCGTCGAAGTACTCCTCCGACCACTCCCGCAGCGACGCGGCCGAGCTGGCCCGGCGTACCGGGCTCAACTTCCGCACCGTTCCGATCGAGCCGATGTTCGACGCCTACATGGGCGCGCTCGGGCTCACCGGGCTGGCCGAGGAGAACCTCCAGTCGCGCCTGCGCGGCACGATGCTGATGGCCCTCTCCAACCAGGAGGGCCAGATCGTGCTCGCGCCGGGCAACAAGTCCGAGCTCGCGGTCGGGTACTCGACGCTGTACGGCGACTCGGTCGGCGCCTACGGGCCGATCAAGGACGTCTACAAGACATCGGTCTTCCGGCTCGCCGAGTGGCGCAACCGCGCCGCCGTGGAGCGCGGCCAGACCCCTCCGATCCCGGAGAACTCCCTCACCAAGCCGCCCAGCGCCGAACTGCGCCCCGGCCAGGTCGACACCGATTCGCTGCCGGACTACGACGTGCTGGACCGGATCCTGGCGATGTACGTCGACCGGGACCAGGGCAAGGACGCGATCGTCGCCGCCGGTTTCGACGCCGAGCTGGTGGCGCGGACGCTGCGCATGGTGGACACGGCGGAGTACAAGCGGCGCCAGTACCCGCCGGGCACCAAGATCTCGGCGAAGGGCTTCGGCAAGGACCGGCGCCTTCCGATCACGAACCGCTGGCGTGAGACGACGAGCTGACCGGACGCTCCTCCGGCCCGGCGAGGGGGCTTCCCGCGACGACGCGGGAGGCCCCCTTCGGCGTACGGGCCTGCCGGTCCAGCAGACCGGCCGTCACCGCGATGGCCAGGCCGGCCACGGCGAGGGCCGCGCCGACGAGGGTCGGAGAGGTCCAGCCCCAGCCGGCGGCGATGGCCGCGCCGCCGAGCCAGGCGCCGCCCGCGTTGGCCAGGTTGAAGGCGGAGTGGTTGGAGGCGGAGGCCAGGGTCGGGGCGTGCTTGGCCTTGTCCATGACGAGCATCTGGAGCGGGGTCGTGGTCATGAACCCGACCGCGCCGAGCAGAGCGACCATCACCAGGGCCGCCCACTGGATGTGCGCGGTGAAGCGGAAGGCGACCAGCACCAGGGCGAGGGCCGTCAGCGACCCGTACAGGGTGGGGCGCAGCGCCCGGTCGGTGAGCGGGCCCGCGACGAGCGCGCCGAGGGTCATGCCGATGCCGAACAGGGCGAGGACCAGGGTCACCGAGGATTCTCCGAAGCCCATGACCTCGGTGGTCATCGAGGCGAGGTACGAGTAGACGGCGAAGACGCCCGCGAAGCCGAAGACGGCGGTCAGCAGGCCGAGCAGCACCTGGCGGTCGCCCAGCGCCCGCAGCTCGCGGCCGACGGACTGGCCGCCGTCGACGGGCACGTGGGGGACGAGGCGGGCGAGCGCGGCCATGGCGACCAGGCCGATCGCGCCGACCACGAGGAAGGTGGCGCGCCAGCCGAGGTGCTGGCCGAGCAGGGTCGCGGCCGGTACGCCGACGATGTTGGCGACCGTGAGACCCAGGAACATCGTGGCGACCGCGCGGGCCTGCCTGCCCTCCCGCACCAGACGGGCGGCGACGACCGCGCCGACGCCGAAGAACGCGCCGTGCGGCAGGCCGGCCAGGATCCGGGCGGCGACGAGCGTGCCGAAGCCGGGCGCGAGGGCGGAGGCGAGGTTGCCGACGGTGAAGAGCGCCATCAGCAGCAGGAGCATCCGCTTGCGCGGGACGCGGGAGCCGAGGGCGGTGAGCAGCGGGGCGCCGATGACGACGCCGATCGCGTACGCCGAGACGAGGTACCCGGCGGTGGGGACGGAGGTGTGGAGGTCGTCCGCGACGTTGGGCAGCAGGCCCATCATCACGAACTCCGTGGTACCGATGCCGAAGGCGGAGACGGCAAGCGCGAGCAGCGCCAGGGGCATGAGGGGGAACCTTCCGTACGTGAGTGACCGGGTGCCGGCGGCGGCACCCGGTGATTAAGTTCGCTTACGGAACAAAGTCTCTCACGCCCGTTGTTCCCGGCGGTGAACGGAAGATTTCCGTTCCGGTTCCTCCCGGCGGGGAACGGAGGTGTCCACACCGGACCGGATCGCGCGGGGACCCCCCGGGGGCCGGGTGCCCAGGGGTGCCGGGCGCCGGGGCCGGGCACCCCGTGGTGCTCCGGCCGGGTCAGCCGCGGCCCAGCTCCACCCGCGCGGCGATCGGGAGATGGTCGCTGTCCGTCCTCGGCAGCGTCCAGGAGGCGACCGGCTCGACGCCCTTCACCATGATCTGGTCGATGCGGGCCATCGGGAACGAGGACGGCCAGCTGAAGCCCATCCCGTCGCCCGCCGCGCCCTGCGTGGAGCGCATCTGCGAGGTGACCGCCTTCAGCGACCGGTCGTTCATCGTGCCGTTGAGGTCTCCGAGCAGGATCACCTGGCCGATGTCCTCGCGGACGATCGCCTCACCGAGCGCGTCCGCGCTGTTGTCGCGCTGGTTGGCGGTGAACCCGGCGTTCAGCTTGACCCGTACGGACGGCAGATGGGCCACGTAGACGGCCACCTCGCCCCGGGGCGTGTTCACGGTGGAGCGCATCGCCCGGGTCCAGCCCATCCGGATGTCCACGGGGCGGCTGTCGGCCATCGGGTACTTGCTCCAGAGCCCGACCGTGCCCTGTACCGAGTGGTACGCGTAGGTGTCGGCCAGCGCCCGCTCGTACACCGGGACCATGTCGCCCGTGAGCTCCTCCAGCGCCACCACGTCCGCCCCCGAGGCGGCCACCTGGCGGGCGGTGCCCTCGGGGTCCGGGTTGGCGGCGTTGACGTTGTGGGTGACGACCATGAGCTCGCCGCCGCCGCCCGACTTGTCCGTGACCAGTCCGCCGAAGAGGTTGAGCCAGACGGTGACCGGCAGGAGCAGGGAGACCAGCGCGGTGGCCGAGCGGCGCACCAGGGCCGCCACCAGGATGACCGGGACGAAGACGCCCAGCCAGGGCAGGAACGTCTCCGTCAGGCTGCCCGCGTTCCCGATCCTGTTCGGGAGGTGGGCGTGCAGGATCATCAGCAGCGCCACGAGGACGGAGCAGACCGCGAGCAGGATGCCCCGCCGCCAGATCCCGGGGTCCCCGCGCCAGCGGTCGACCACCGACCGGACCCGGGACCCGCCGCGCTCGCGCTCCGCGCCGCCGTTCCCCGTCTCCGCCACGTCCACCCGCGCCATTCGCCGACCTCACTCGCCTTGCTGTGCCGTGCCTTGCCACCGTCCCGGACCTCGACACTAGGCGATGAGGGGACGGCCGTACTGCCACGAGGACGACGCAGCGGCGCGGCGGGTTCCGGAGGTTGCGGGTGGGACGGCCGCTGTGACAGAACGCGCATACTCCGGACCGCCGCCCGGGTGCTCCCCGGCGGGGGATCAGCCGGCCGCGGGCGGGCGCGCCCCGGCCAGGACGGCGTCGACGATCCGGATGGGCAGGTCCTCGTCGAGCGTCGCGTCCGGGCGGATGACGGTGCGCAGCAGCAGCGGGCCCACGAACAGGTCGGTGAGGAGCTCCACATCGGTGTCGGAGCGGATCTCGCCCGTCTCGACGCCGCGCCGCAGGACGTCGAGGGTGAGGCGGCGGCGCGGTTCGATCACCGTCGCCCGGTAGGCCGCCCAGAGCTTGGGATAGCTCTGCATCTGGGCGAAGACGTTGTGCAGGAAGGCGGAGGAGCGCTTGGCCAGACCCCGGCGGCGCAACGCCTCCAGGAGCGCGATGAGGTCGTCCCGCGTGGAGGTGCCCGGCAGCTCGGGTCCGGGCGGCTCGACGGACCGGAGCACGTCGACGAAGAGCTCCTCCTTGCCCGCCCAGCGGCGGTAGATGGTGGCCTTGCCGACCCCGGCCGTCCTGGCGATCCGTTCGATGGAGACCTCGGCGAGCGGGACGCCCTCCTCCAGGAGGCGGATCGCGCCCGCCAGGATGGCCTGCTCGACGGCCTCGCTGCGGGGCCGTCCGCGGCGGACCGTCCCGCTCTCCTCTTCCTGGGACACGTCCGCTCCGCCTCTCGCCTTCGGGTCATCGCCGCACCGATTCTCGCGCGCCCTCCGCGACCCGCGGCGGGTGCCCCCGTCCCGCTCCCCTGCCGGGCAGGAAGACGGCGACCACCACGGCGCCGGCGAGGGCGACCACCACCGATCCGAGGGCGGTGACGTGCATGGCGTCCAGGAACGCCTCGTTGGCCCGCGCGACCAGCTCCGCGCCCGCCGGGCCGAGGCTGTCGGCGGCGGCGAGGGTTCCCTCGATCGACTCGCCCGCCGCCTCCCGGCCGGCCGGCGGCACCGCGCCGAGGTGCCCCTCGATCTCGCCGCGGTAGGTCGCGGAGAGCAGCGAGCCGAGGACGGCGACCCCCAGCGCGCCGCCGACCTGGCGGAAGGTGTTGTTGATCGCCGAACCGGAGCCGGCCTTCTCGCGCGGCAGGGACTGCATCACGGACACCGTGACCGGCGGCATGATGTGCGCCATGCCCGCGCCCTGGACGAAGAAGACCAGCTCCATGATCCAGACGGGGGTGCCGGCGTCGTACAGCGTGAAGGCGACGAGCCCCCCGGCGATCAGCAGCATGCCCGCCGCGCACACCGTGCGGGCACCGAACCGCCGCACGGCGAGCCGGGCGCGGGGGGCGAACATCATCTGGGCGGCGGCCAGCGGGAGGAGCAGCAGCCCGGACTGCAGGGCGCTGTAGCCGCGCACGCTCTGCAGGTAGAAGGCGGAGAAGAAGGTCACGCCCATCAGGGCGAAGAAGACCAGGGCGACGGCGGTGACTGCGGCGGAGAAGGCCGGTTTGCGGAAGTACGAGATGTCCAGCGCGGGATGGTCGCTGCGCTTCTCGTGCCAGACGAACCCGGCCAGCACCACCAGTCCCCCGATCAGCGGCACCAGCACGCCCGGATCGGTGAAGTCGGCGAGCTCGCCGCCGCGGATGATGCCGTACACCAGCAGCACCAGTCCGATCACGGACAGGATGACGCCGAACGGGTCGATCCGGCCGGGGGCGGGGTCCCTGGAGTCGGGTACCAGCAGCACCATGGCGGCCAGCGCGACCAGCACGACCGGGACGTTGACCAGGAAGATCGAGCCCCACCAGAAGTGCTCCAGAAGCAGGCCGCCGGTCACCGGGCCGATGGCGATGCCGAGGCCGACACTGCCGGCCCAGATGCCGATGGCCTTGGGCTGCTCGTCCCGCTCGAAGACGTTCATCAGGACGGCCAGGGTGGCGGGCATCACGAAGGCGCCGCCGAAGCCCATGAGGGCGCGGAACCCGATGAGCTGGGCGGGCGAGTCCGACATCGCGGCGAGCGCCGAGCCGACCCCGAACACCACCAGGCCGAAGAGCAGCGTCTTCTTGCGGCCGAGCCGGTCGCCGAGCAGGCCGGAGGTGAACAGCAGGCCCGCGAAGACGAGCGTGTAGGAGTTGATCGCCCATTCCAGCTCGCTCTGCGTCGCGCCGAGGCCGGTGGGGGCGGGGGCGGCGATGGTCTTGATCGCCACGTTGAGGATGGAGTTGTCCAGCACCACGATGAGCAGGCTGAACATCAGCACGCCGAGGATGGCCCAGCGTCGGCGATGGATGGCTTCGGGTACGGGCATGCTCCGAGCGTAACCATAATTTCGATACGAGACCGTCTCGTATAGGAAGTCCGTGTTGCAGCCGTATGAACGGACCCACTTCCCCCGGCGCGGCACCAGGTGCCACCATGGACACGATCCGGGGACGCCGTCAGGGCGCCTCGAGATGACGAAGGAGCCGTTCCACCATGACGCTTCAGGCTGCCGCGAAGCAGTCCGCCGACAGCGGTAAGACGCTGTACGGGGGCAAGGGAACCCGCCGCATCACCGTCCACGACATCGCCGCCGCCAAGGAGCGCGGCGAGAAGTGGCCGATGCTCACCGCCTACGACGCGATGACCGCGTCCGTCTTCGACGAGGCCGGGATACCGGTCGTCCTCGTCGGCGACTCCATGGGCAACTGCCACCTGGGGTACGAGACCACGGTGCCCGTCACGCTCGACGAGGTCGCGATCCTGTCCGCCGCCGTCGTACGGGGCACCCGGCGTGCCCTGGTCGTCGGCGACCTGCCCTTCGGCTCGTACCAGGAAGGGCCCGTCCAGGCGCTGCGCTCCGCCACCCGGCTGGTCAAGGAGGCGGGCGTGGGCGCGGTCAAGCTGGAGGGCGGGCAGCGCTCGCTGGCCGCCACGGAGATGCTGGTGCAGGCCGGCATCCCGGTCATGTCGCACCTGGGCCTGACCCCGCAGTCCGTGAACACCCTGGGCTACCGGGTGCAGGGCCGTGGCGACGAGGCCGCCCACCGGCTGCTGCACGACGCCAAGGCCGCTCAGGACGCGGGGGCGTTCGCCGTCGTCCTCGAACTCGTACCGGCCGAGCTGGCCGCCGAGGTGACGCGGTCCCTGCACATCCCGACCATCGGCATCGGCGCCGGCCCCGACACGGACGCGCAGGTGCTCGTCTGGACCGACATGGCCGGGCTGACCGGCGGCCGCGTGCCGCGCTTCACCAAGCAGTACGCCGACCTGCGCACCGTGCTCGGGGACGCCGCCAGGGCGTTCGCCGACGACGTGGTGGGCGGGGCCTTCCCCCAGGAGGAGCACACCTTCCACTAGCCACTCCCGCGCCCACGACGGCCTCCGGCCGTGGGCCACGACAGCCCGCCGACATCCCCCATCGGCGGGCTGTCGGTGTTCTCGCGGGCTTGTCGGTGCTCTCGCGGGCTCTCCGTGCCCGCGACGGGCCCCGGCGCCGGTCCGCGTGGCCGCTCCGAGGCGGCGGTGCGGGCCGCCAGGGGCGCTGTCGGGGTGCTGTCGGTGATGTGTCGGCGCGTTGTCAGTGGCGGCTGGTCTCATGGTGGCCATGACGCGATCCGACAACAACGCCGTCGAGGTACGAGGCCTCGTGAAGCACTACGGCGAGACCAAGGCGCTGGACGGGGTGGACCTCGATGTGCGCGAGGGCACCGTCCTCGGCGTGCTCGGCCCCAACGGCGCGGGCAAGACCACGCTCGTCCGCTGCCTGTCCACCTTGATCGTCCCGGACGCCGGGACCGCCACCGTCGCCGGGTACGACGTGGTGCGCCAGCCCCGCCAGCTCCGCCGCACGATAGGCCTCACCGGTCAGTACGCGTCGGTCGACGAGAAGCTCTCCGGCTGGGAGAACCTGTACATGATCGGGCGGCTGCTCGATCTGTCCCGCAAGGACGCCCGGCGGCGCGCCGACGAGATGCTGGAGCGCTTCTCGCTCACGGAGGCCGCCAAGCGCCCGGCGATGAACTACTCGGGCGGCATGCGGCGCCGGCTCGACCTCGCCGCGTCCATGATCGGCCGGCCGGCCGTGCTCTATCTGGACGAGCCGACGACGGGGCTCGACCCCCGCACCCGCAACGAGGTGTGGGACGAGGTCCAGCGGATGGTCGCCGAGGGCGTGACCGTCCTGCTCACCACCCAGTACATGGAGGAGGCCGAGCAGCTGGCGAGCGAGCTGACGGTCATCGACCGCGGCCGGGTCATCGCCAGTGGCGAGGTCGACGAGCTGAAGGCCAAGGTGGGCGGCCGCACCCTCCAGATCCGCCCCACGGACCCGGCGCAGCTGCCCGCCATGGCCCAGGCGCTCGGCGAGAGCGGCCTGAGCGGCATCGCCGGCGCGACGGTGGTCCCGGACGAGGGCCTGCTGTACGTGCCGATCCTCAGCGACGAGCAGTTGACGGCCGTCGTCGGGCTGCTGGGCGCGCGCGGGTACGGCATCGCGCACATAGGCACGCATCTGCCCAGCCTGGACGAGGTGTTCCTGGCCATCACCGGCGAGAAGACCGCGTCGGCGGGTTCCGACACGATTTCCGAGGAGGCCGCCGCGTGAGCACGGCGACGACGACGACGACCACCGGGGCGGCCGTGCCCGTCGAGCCGCGGGCGCAGGGCCCCGCGCCGGCCGCCGAGGGCCGGATCGGCCTGCGGGCCAATCTGCGGCACATCGGCGCGCTGGTGCGGCGCAACGCCCTCCAGATCAAGCAGGACCCGGAGTCGATGTTCGACGCCGTGCTCATGCCGATCATCTTCACGCTGCTCTTCGTGTACGTCTTCGGCGGCGCGATTTCCGGCAAGGGCAACCAGCAGGCGTACGTCAACTACGTGGTCCCCGGCCTGATGGCGATGATGGGCATGAACATAGCCATGGCCGTCGGCACCGGCATCAACGACGACTTCAAGAAGGGGGTGATGGACCGGTTCCGGACGATGCCGATCGCGCGGTCGTCGGTCCTCATAGCGAAGATCGTGGTCGAGGTCGGACGGATGCTGGTCGCCACCACCATCCTGCTCGGCATGGGCTTCCTGCTCGGCCTGGAGATCAGGACGTCGGTGCTGGACCTGTTCGCGGCGGTCGGACTGTCGGTCGTCTTCGGTGCGTCCCTCATGTGGATCTTCATCCTGCTCGGTCTCACCATGAAGACGGCCCAGGCCGTCCAGGGAATGGCGATGCTCGTGCTGATGCCCCTTCAGTTCGGTTCGTCCATCTTCGCCCCGACGAGTTCGATGCCGGGCTGGCTGGAGACGTTCACCGACTACAACCCGCTCTCCAACCTGGCGGACGCGGCCCGCAACCTGATCAACGGCGGTCCGGTCGCCGACTCCGTGTGGATGACGCTCGGCTGGGCGGTGGTCATCACGCTGGTGACGGCGCCGCTGGCGGTCTCCAAGTTCCGCAGGAAGACCTGACCGTCCCGTCTCACAGGAGTGCGGCGGCCTCCTCCAGCGAGAGGCCGCCGCCCTCGGCGTACGCCTCGTCGTAGACCTCGTCACCGAGCGCCGCGCGGGCCATCCGCTCGGCGTGGGCCAGGTTCTCCCGCTCGGTGGGCGTCGCCACGTACCCGCTCGGCAGCAGGCGTCCGCGGGCGCCCAGCAGGAGGGTGGCCGTCCGCGCGCGGGGGCCGCCGGCGCCGGCCACGGCCCATGCCGCCGCGATCAGATGGATGGCCGGCATCTGCGGCGCCACCAGCATCGACAGCGGCTCCCGGGCGTGCGCCAGGGCGCGGACGGCGCAGTCCAGGCCCTCGTCGTACCGGTGGTCGAGATTGTGCACCCATGCCAGGGTGCCCAGCGTGACACCGTCGAAGATGGCCATGGTCGGGGAGCGGAACTGCTCGCGCAGCGCCGTGAGTTCCCTGCGGGCCTCCTCGGTGCGCCCGGTGCGCCCCAGCCACAGCGCCAGATACAGGGAGGCCGCCGGAGCGGCCTCGTACCCGCGGTCGCGGCCGTCGACGACCACCTCGCGCAGCATCTTCTCGCCCTCGTCCCCCCGGCCGGTCTCGATGAGCGTCCCCGCGTAACGGGTGCTGAGCAGGGACACCTGAGCCTGTGCGCCGAGCCGCTCGGCGTAGGAGATCGCCGCCCGGTAGTCCTCGGCGGCGCCCTCGAACGCACCGCGCCGCTCGCGCGCCTCGCCCCGTGAGGACAGCGCCTCGGCCGCGCCCCACGAGTCGCCGAGCCGCTCGAAGATCTCCAGGCTCTCCTCGGCGTCCTGGCTCGCCTCCCCCGTCCAGTCGATCCGGTTGGCCAGTACGTTGGCGCGCAGCTGGAGGGCGCTGGCCAGCTCCCACGCGTATCCGTATCTGCGGCAGGCGTCGACGGTCGCGTCGAGCAGCTCGCGCAGCTCGTCGGGGCCGGCGGTGAGCAGCACCGCGAAGAACCAGAGCGCGCCGGGCATCCGGCAGGTCTGCGGCAGCCCGGGCCGGTAGGCGTGGCGGATCCGGCGGAGCTCGTCCATGCCGTCCGGGCTCGTCCACCACGAGGTCTGGTGGTCCATGGTGGCCAGCCGGATCAGGCGTACGCCCCTGCGCGCCTCCTGCAGTTGCCCGTCGTCCATGGGCGGTGGGGCGTCGGTGCACCCCACGGTCAGCGGAGGCGCCGGGGTCACCGGCGCGGCGAAGGGGTCGGGGCCGAGCGAGGCGGCGGCCTCCGACCAGTGCAGGGCCTCGGCACGCAGGTCCCTCATGTGCCAGAACCAGAACAGCGACAGGACGAGAGCGAGCGCCTCGTGTTCGTCCCGGACGGCCACGGCGCGGCGCAGCGCGGTGCGCAGGTTCTCGTACTCCTCCTGGAAGCGGGCGATCGCGGCGAGCTGCCCGGAGCCGCGCAGGAGGGGATCGGCGGTGCGGGCGAGTTCGCGGTAGTGCACGAGGTGGCGGTGCTCGGTGCCGTCCCGGTCGCCGGCCTCGTCGAGACGCTCGGCCGCGTACTCCGCCACCGTCTCCAGCAACCGGTACCGCATCACCCCCGGCACCACCGCCC
>NZ_JAQYXC010000221.1:0-306 GCF_036322365.1 Streptomyces sp. SP18CS02 | reverse complement strand
TTGGCACTGGCCGCTGTTTTGGCGGCGGTCTGGCGCGTGCGCGCTGGGGCCGGGGCGTGGGGGGCGGCTCCCGCCCTCCCCGGGCGGCGGGGCGTCCCCCGCTTCTCCCCCCACCCCCACACCACCCACCCCCCCCCCCCCCCCCCCCCAACACCCACAAACAAACACACACACCAACACAACCAACAACCAACCAAAAAAACAAAAACCAAGACAGGGCCGCCCACACCCCCAACACCCCCAACAAAAAAAAAACCCAAAATTCCCCCCAAAACAAACCCCAACGAAGCCAAACACCCATACCCC
>NZ_JAQYXC010000220.1:0-210 GCF_036322365.1 Streptomyces sp. SP18CS02 | reverse complement strand
TCTCGGCTGGAGAGCGAGGCCGACGCACCGCCCTCGACCGCGCGCGACAGTGATAGGAAGAGCAAACGACTGAACTCCAGTCACGACAAAGAATCGACGATGGCCTGTAGAGCGTTATAAGTCAGGGGGCGGGGGGCGGTGGCGCTGGGCGTGGGCACCCGCTGTGGGCCCCGGTCGGGCCGTGGCCGGCCGCCGGTGACTCGTAGAGAA
>NZ_JAQYXC010000219.1:0-414 GCF_036322365.1 Streptomyces sp. SP18CS02 | reverse complement strand
TTGCCGGGGTGCGGCAGTTGATGACGGGTGGTGAGCCGTTGTCGGTGGCGCATGTGGCGAAGGCGTTGGGGGAGTATCCGGGGTTGCGGCTGGTGAACGGGTATTCGCCGGTCGAGTCGATGATCTTCACCTGCTGTCACACGGTCGAGGGGGGTGACACGGCCGGTTCGTCGGTTCCGGTCGGCCGGCCGGTGGCGAACAAGCGGGTGTACGTCCTCGATGAGGGGCTTCGCCCGGTGCCGGTCGGTGTGGTGGGTGAGCTGTATATGGCGGGTGTGGGTCTGGCCCGGGGGTATGCGGGTCAGCCGGGGCTGACGGCGGAGCGTTTCGTCGCCCACCCCTACGGTTCTCCGGGGGAGCGGGTCTATCGCACGGGTGATCTGGTGCGGTGGCGGGCCGATGGTGTCCTGGAGT
>NZ_JAQYXC010000218.1:0-311 GCF_036322365.1 Streptomyces sp. SP18CS02 | reverse complement strand
TCGAACAGCTCATGCACTCCAGCCCCGGCGTGAAGCGTCTGATCCGTGGCATACCACTCATCGAGCAGCAACCGCCGCTCTCCTGCGGCCCGAACGTCCAGAGCACCGAGCGGGACATCCGGTGCCGTGACGGCCGCCTGCAGCAACCGCACCAGACGCGCCACCAGTACATCGACACTGCCCCGGTCGAACAGGTCCACGGCGTACTGGAGCGAGCCGCGGATGCCGGTGGGGCGACCGGTGTCGTCGTACCCCTCGGTGACGTCGAAGGTGAGGTCGAACTTGGCGACATCGAGGGAGAGCACGCTCTG
>NZ_JAQYXC010000217.1:0-1362 GCF_036322365.1 Streptomyces sp. SP18CS02 | reverse complement strand
GTTGTTCTGCACGTCGCAGTAGGTGCCGGCGGGCAGGGCGGTCTGGAAGGTCCGGGTGAGGGCGGACGTCTCGTGGTTGAGGGCGACGTAGGCCTTGTCGCCGCGGCCGAAGGCGACGGCGTTGTTCCCGTTGTCCCACCAGTGCGTGACGCCCTGACCGTGGGCCGCGTTCCGGAAGGCGACCATGGAGGAGATCTCGCGCCAGGCGTGCTGGCACTTCCATCCGCCGGTGTAGCAGGCGCTGACCTGGCCGTTGGCGGGAGGGCCGGCGTCCTTGTCGGTCCACTCGTAGCCGGAGTGGACGTCGGGAGAGCCGTAGGGCCAGGCCAGCATGAAGACGCTGGCGAGGGTGTAGGCGGCGCCGTCCTTGTAGTTGAGGGTGTCGCCGCCGCGTTCGGTGTCGTGGTTGTCCACGAACACTCCCGAGGCGCTTGAGGCCATGTAGCCCCAGCCCTCGCCGTAGTTCTTCAGGTAGGCGAGCTTCTCGTTGCGGAAGACGCGCTTGAGGTCGCGGGCGTACCGGAACTCCTGCACATCGCCGTTGCCGAGGTACTCGCTGGGGGAGACCGCCTCGCCGGCGCCGAAGATGGCCTCCTGCTTCCAGTAGGCGTCCGGGTTCGTCAGCCGTGACTTGATGGCGGCCAGGTCGCCGGCCGGCATGTGCTTGGCGGCGTCGATGCGCAGTCCGTCGACGCCCAGCGACAGCAGGTCGTTCATGTAGCCGGCGATGCTCTTGCGGACGTGCTCCTCGCCGGTGTCCAGGTCGGGCAGCTGTACCAGCTCGCACTGCTGGATGTTGGCCCGGTCCTGGTAGGTGGAGATGGCGGCGCGGCAGTCGTCCATGTCGGCCCCGGAGTACAGGCCGGGGTAGTCGTACTTGCTGAAGGGCGTGCCCCCGGTTCCCGTGCCGGAGCCGTTCGCCATGTGGTTGATCACCGTGTCGGCGACGACCTTGACGCCGGCCGCGTGACAGGTGTCGATCATGTTCTTGAAGGCGGCCCGGTCGCCGAGCCGGCCGGCGATCCTGTAGCTGACCGGCTGGTACGACGTCCACCACTGCCCGCCCTGGACGTGCTCCTGGGGCGGGGAGACCTGGACGTAGCCGTAGCCGGCCGGGCCGAGGGTCTGGGTGCACGCCTTGGCCACGGAGGCGAAGTTCCACTCGAACATCACCGCGGTGACGTCCTTGGTCCCGGGCGGGGCGGCCTGCGCCGGGCCGGGTGCCGTGACGGCCACAGCGGTCCCCGCCACGACGGCGAGCACGGCAGCCATGAGCTTTCTGGCCATGTGTCCTCCTGTTCACAGGAAGGTGCGGATGCGACGGTGCAGCCTCGTACGGCAACGCGCCATGCCCGCAAGGCC
>NZ_JAQYXC010000216.1:0-489 GCF_036322365.1 Streptomyces sp. SP18CS02 | reverse complement strand
GGGACCGGTGGTGGACAACTGCACCAGCGTGGAACCGTCGGTCGTACCGACGACACCCCGCAGGCGCATCTCATGAACAACCTGCCCATCGGCCAGCAGGTCGGCGAGCGCACCCACAGGTGCGCTGCAGCCGGCCTCCACCAGCAGATCGGGGATGACCTGCGAGGCGACGGGGTGGCGCAGCGCGTGGGAGGCCACTTCGAGCAGGGCGCGCACGTCCCCGTGGAGCGACCCGGGCAGAGGGTCGAACTCAGTCGTCGGACTCCCTCTCCTGGCTCTGGGGCGAGCGTCGGTCGTCCCTGCCGACGCCACCGGCCTGCCGGCACCGCCGCCGTCACTGCCGCCCGGCCCTGGCGACCGGACTGGTCGCGGGCGCCGCGATCGTCTGCCTCGGCCTGGTGCTCGACCGGGTGACCCAGCCGACGGAACGCCGCACCGGCGCCGGAAAGGGGGCCTGACATGGCTGCTCGTACGAGGATCACCGCTCTC
>NZ_JAQYXC010000215.1:0-301 GCF_036322365.1 Streptomyces sp. SP18CS02 | reverse complement strand
GTGACGGGGTCGCCGCCGCCGGTGGTGCCTCCCCCGGGACAGCCCGTGGTGGTGCCGGCGGTGGATTTCCAGACGGGCGTCGTCGAAAAAGCGGTGGTGGACGAGCCTCTTGTGTCGGTCGGGCCGGTCGGCGGCGACCCGCCCGTGGTCGGCGACGACCTGCCGCGCGGCGTGGGCGAACCGCTGCCCCCCGTGGTCGGTGACGAACAGCCCCCCGTCGTGGGCGAACCGCAGCCCCCCCTGGTCGGCGACGAACAGCCGCCCGTCGTCCGTGAGCCGCAGCCCGTCGTGGTGGAGCAGC
>NZ_JAQYXC010000214.1:0-348 GCF_036322365.1 Streptomyces sp. SP18CS02 | reverse complement strand
GGAGAGGGTCGGCGTGAGTGTAGAACTCGGTGGTCGCCGAATCATAAAAACGGTCGGCGGCGGGGGGCGGGGGGGGCGGGGGGGGGTGGGGGGGGGGGGGGGGGGGGGGGGGGGGGGGCGGGGGGGGGGGCGCGCCCCACGCGCCACCACTCCCCCCTCTCTTCATCTCTTGGCGCTGGCTGACGAACCCCCCCGCGTGGGGGGGGGGGGCCCCCCCACGGCCGGAGTGTGCGCGGACAGCCTGGGGGGGGCGGCGCCCCGGGACACCCCCAAAAAACGGGCGCAGCCCCCCCACCCTGGGGGGAGGGGCCGCCACGCAGGCCGGGGGGGGGCCCCGGGGGGCCCGGG
>NZ_JAQYXC010000213.1:0-320 GCF_036322365.1 Streptomyces sp. SP18CS02 | reverse complement strand
CGATCGTCCGGCACATCTCCGTCCGGGTCGGCGTGATGTACCTCGGCAGGATCGCCGAGATCGGCACCGACGCCGAGATCGACGACCATCCCACGCTCCCCTACACCCAGGCGCTGCTGTCGGCGGTCCCGGTCCCCGACCCGGACGCCCGCGAACACCGCGAACGGATCCTGCTCGCCGGTGACGTGCACTCGCCGGCCACCCCGCCCTCCGGCTGCCGCTTCCGCACCCGCTGCTGGAAGGCGGAGGAGCGCTGCGCCCAGGAGGTGCCGCTGCTCGTGGTCCCCGAGGCGTTCCGGACCGCTCCGACGCCCGCGCGG
>NZ_JAQYXC010000212.1:0-809 GCF_036322365.1 Streptomyces sp. SP18CS02 | reverse complement strand
GGCAACTTCGCCACCCAGGCGTACGGCAACACCGTCACCGGTGGATACATGAGCCCGCAGATCGGCCTTGTCCAGGGCTCGCTCAACAAGCCCTGCATCGGTCTGCCGGCCCAGGTCGACGTGCAGAACGTCGTGGGTCTGCTCAACATCGGTGTTCAGGACATCCTCAACGACACGCAGAACCAGCAGTGCGCCGAGAACTCCACGGCGGTCAAGGGCGACAGCGCCCTCTCGCACATCCTGGAGAACGTGCTGTCCGAGAACGGCGCCGCCGCCGTCGAGAAGTGACGTGATCCGGCCCGCCCGCACGGCGTACGCGTCGTGCGGGCGGCCGGTCCCGCGTGGCCGCAGGGGCCGCGCATCCCCGTGGGTGAACCCCATGCCCGCCCGAGGGTGCGGCAGAACGGCCCGGGTACCGGGTCTCTCGACGAGAAGGATGGACCATGATCAAGAAGGTTCTGGCCGCTGCGGGCGTCGCCGCGGCCGTCCTGGGTGCTTCGGCCCCGATGGCTTCCGCCGTGGGCGACCGCGACGTGGACACGCAGAACGGCAATTTCTCCACCCAGGCTTACGGCAACACCGTCACCGACGGCGAGCTGAGCCCCCAGATCGGCCTCGTCCAGGGCACGCTGAACAAGCCCTGCATCGGTCTGCCGGTCGAGGCCGATGTGCAGAACGTCGTGGGTCTGATCAACATCGGTGTGCAGGACCTCCTCAACGACACGCAGAACCAGCAGTGCGTGGAGAACTCCACGGCGGTCAAGGGTGACAGCGCCCTGTCGCACATCCTGGAGAACGTCATCTCCGAG
>NZ_JAQYXC010000211.1:0-505 GCF_036322365.1 Streptomyces sp. SP18CS02 | reverse complement strand
TTGCCCCCCCCCCCCCCAAAAAAAAAAAAAAAAAAACAAAAACTAACACAAACCCCCCCCAAACCCAACCAAAACCCCCACCCGCCCCCCCCCCAACCCCCACCCACAAACCCCCCCCCCCCCCCGCCCCCCCCCCCCCCCCACCCCCCCCTCTTCGCCTGCCGCGGCCGGGATTAGGTAGTCTTGGTAGTGACTGGTGTTCATTCGGGTGATCGTCCGCTCTCCGCGGCGGACCGGCTTGGCCCCCAGGGCCTTGAGATCGGAAGAGCGTCGGGGAGGGACAGAGTGTCGGCGTGAGTGTAGATCTCCTAGGGCGGCGTATCAGTAAAAACGGCGGTGGGGTGGGGGGGGGGGGGGGGGGGCGGGGGTGGGGGGGGGCGGGGGGCGGTGCGGCGGGGGGCGGGGGGGGGGGGGGGGGGGGCGGGGGGGGCGGCCCCGCGCGGCCCCACGCCAGGCGCGGGGCGCGCCGCGCCCGGCAGCCGCCGGGCACCGGCCGCAGGGGCAG
>NZ_JAQYXC010000210.1:0-315 GCF_036322365.1 Streptomyces sp. SP18CS02 | reverse complement strand
CACGGTGAACACCTGCCAGGAGCGGGCCACCAGGGTCCATGGATGGTCGACGCCCTGGTTCCGCTCCCGTTCCGCGAGGACCGCGTCGAGCCTGGTCACGGCAACGCCGTGGACGCCCGCCAGCAGGTGGGAGTAGCCCACGCCGGTGCGGACGGACAGCGTCACGGGGTGTTCGGCGCCCCGCACCCTCGTACGATCCCGCAGCAGCACCTCCTCGAGGTCGATCGCCCCGCGGTCCTTCAGCGCCTCCAGCAGGACGACCGCCAGCCGGAAGCGGGCGGAGAAGCTGTCTGGTTGGTCGGCTCCCAGGACGCT
>NZ_JAQYXC010000209.1:0-339 GCF_036322365.1 Streptomyces sp. SP18CS02 | reverse complement strand
GCACCGGGCACCGCCGCCCCCGGCGCCGCGACCACCAGCGACTTGTCGACAAGGGAACCCAGCACCCCCACGACGTCCGGCCCCCCGCAGACCGCCTCCGCCGCCTCCAGATCACACCCGCCGGAGAACACCGACAACCGCCGCAGCACGGCCCGCTCCCCCTCGTCCAGCAGACCCCACGACCAGTCCACCACCGCACGCAACGTCTGCTGACGCGGCAGCACCGTCCGGCTGCCACTGGTCAGCAGAGCGAACCGGTCATCCAGACGATCAGCGATCTGACGCGCCGACAACACCCGCAACCGCGCCGCCGCCAGCTCGATCGCCAGCGGCAGACCG
>NZ_JAQYXC010000208.1:0-301 GCF_036322365.1 Streptomyces sp. SP18CS02 | reverse complement strand
GGGTCCACTCGTTGATCCGATGCCAACGCACGACGGGGGCGCTGCCCCTGGAAACCAATGGAGGGACTCGTGGGAGTCAGCCTCAGCAAGGGCGGCAACGTCTCGCTGTCCAAGGCCGCGCCCAATCTGACCGCGGTCCCCGTCGGTCTGGGCTGGGACGACCGCACCACCACCGGTACGGACTTCGACCTCGACGCCAGCGCCCTGCTGGCGAACGCCGAGGGCAAGGTCACCACCGACGGCAACTTCGTCTTCTTCAACAACCTGAAGAGCGCAGACGGCTCGGTCGAGCACACCGGTG
>NZ_JAQYXC010000207.1:0-361 GCF_036322365.1 Streptomyces sp. SP18CS02 | reverse complement strand
GCGGGGTCGTACTCCAGCGAGACCAGCCGTCCGTCCGGGGGCAGCGCCCGGGCCAGCCAGATGGTGCTGTAGCCACCGAGCGTGCCGATCTCCAGGACCGAGCGCGCCCCCTGGACGCGGGCCAGCAGGTGCAGAAGCTTCCCCTGCGTCGCGGCCAGATCGGTCGAGCGTCGGGCCTGGCAGGAGTGTCGCCGGGACTGTAGGTCGCGGTGGGCCGCGGCGCGCCAACGGGTGTAGACGAGGTCCTGGTCGGTCCCCTCCACCGGACGGAGCAGTTCGAACCATTCGAGGCCGTCGGACCCCTCGACGGTGCCGGCCCGGGAGGAGAAGCGCGTCGCCAGGATCTCGCGCTGCTCGGCCG
>NZ_JAQYXC010000206.1:0-264 GCF_036322365.1 Streptomyces sp. SP18CS02 | reverse complement strand
GCCGTGCCCGCGGCCGTCCCGGCGTCCGTCCCCGCGGCCGCGCCCGCGTCGGTACCCGCGGTGGTCCCGGCGTCGGTACCGGTGCTGGTACCCGCGTCCGTGCCCGTGCTCGTCCCGGCGTCGGTACCGGTGCTGGTACCCCCGTCCGTGCCCTCGGTGGTGCCGGGGGACGAGGGCGGGTCGTCGGACGGCGTCGGGGCGTCGGTCTTGGGCGTCGAGGGCGTGTCACGCGACGGCGGACGGTTCCAGTCGCCGTTGCCGCCG
>NZ_JAQYXC010000205.1:0-336 GCF_036322365.1 Streptomyces sp. SP18CS02 | reverse complement strand
GAGCGCCCTGCGCCCTCGCCGCCAGCGCCCTGGTGTGCGTGTCTGGGCGGGTGCCGGGCGCGGTGTCGTTCTTCTTCTACAACAACCTCAAGAGCGCCGAGGGCTCGGTCGAGCACACCGGCGACAACCTCACGGGAGAGGGCGAGGGGGACGACGAGAAGATGAAGGTCTACCTCGACAAGGTCCCGGCCGAAATCGACAAGATCGTCTTACCGGTCTCGATCAACGAGGCCGAGATCCGCCAGCAGACCTTCGGCCAGGTCCACAACGCTATCAAACGCGTGGTCAAGCAGGACAACCGCAACGATCTCGCTCGGCACGACCGGATCGAGGACG
>NZ_JAQYXC010000204.1:0-347 GCF_036322365.1 Streptomyces sp. SP18CS02 | reverse complement strand
TGCTCGGCCTGACGGTGGCTGGGCTGCGTGATGATCTGGTCGTGCGTGGTGAGCGCGGGCTGGCCGTTCGCGCCCTTGTCCGTGTACTCGGCGTCGATGACGCCGAAGATGTCGGCGTTGGGGTCGTGCTCGCCGTCCGCGAGGGTCTGCAGGGCGCCGGTGCAGCCGGTGGCCGACGTCTGCGGGTGGCCGTGGCTGTCGTGCCCGACGATGAAGTTCACCTTGACCCTGGCGCAGTCGATGGCGCCGTCCTCCGGGTCGGACACCGTCACCTTGTTCGGGATCGCCGCACCGAAATCGTAGACGGCCCCGTCGCCGGGCAGGTCGATCCTGACCGTGGGAGCGGT
>NZ_JAQYXC010000203.1:0-350 GCF_036322365.1 Streptomyces sp. SP18CS02 | reverse complement strand
GTGGCGGTGCTGTAGGTGGCCGACGGGTTGGGGGTGGCGTTGGGCGTCGCGGAGGTCGAGGGGGGGATGATGGGGGTGGGGGTCGTGGGGCGGCTGGCGTTGGCGTAGCGGGGGGTAGGAGTCTTCCCGGCGTTGCTGGGGGGGGGCGGACACAACCAACGACCGGGCCGTGCCCACCCCCAACCCCCCCCCCCCCCCCACCCACCCCACCACCGCCACCCCCACCAACCCCCCCCCCCCCCCCCCCCCCCCCCCCCCCCCCACCCCCCCCCCCCCCCCCCAGCACCGACCCCCGCCCCACCCCCCCCGGCCCCCGGCGAGAGCCCCGCCCGCGGGGGAGGGGGGCCAGC
>NZ_JAQYXC010000202.1:0-312 GCF_036322365.1 Streptomyces sp. SP18CS02 | reverse complement strand
GCCGTGCCCGCGGCCGTCCCGGCGTCCGTCCCCGCGGCCGCGCCCGCGTCGGTACCCGCGGTGGTCCCGGCGTCGGTACCGGTGCTGGTACCCGCGTCCGTGCCCGTGCTCGTCCCGGCGTCGGTACCGGTGCTGGTACCCGCGTCCGTGCCCGTGCTCGTCCCGGCGTCCGTACCGGTGCTGGTACCCCCGTCCGTGCCCTCGGTGGTGCCGGGGGACGAGGGCGGGTCGTCGGACGGCGTCGGGGCGTCGGTCTTGGGCGTCGAGGGCGTGTCACGCGACGGCGGACGGTTCCAGTCGCCGTTGCCGCCG
>NZ_JAQYXC010000201.1:0-322 GCF_036322365.1 Streptomyces sp. SP18CS02 | reverse complement strand
TTGTCGACGCGACGGTCGTCACCGCGGAAGCCACGTCCGGTTGCGCTGTCTTCGCGGCGGACGCCGCCACCTCGGTGGTCGTGGCGTCGCTCCCGGCGGACGCCACGTCCGGAGCGCGAGCCGCGACGTAGGGACGGCGGCGAAAGGGGCGGCTTCCAGCGGGACGACCGGGGGCCGCGTCGGGACGACAACCGTTGCGGCGGTTTCCGCCGTGACGACCGCGGTGGCCGCCCCGCCGGTGCCGGCGGCGGTTTCCGTCGCGACGACAACCGCCGTGACGACCGCCGTGATGAGCGTCCGGCGTTCCGCCGTGACGACCGGC
>NZ_JAQYXC010000200.1:0-362 GCF_036322365.1 Streptomyces sp. SP18CS02 | reverse complement strand
CCTGGCCGCCGAGGATCCCCTCGGTGCCGACCTCGCGCGCCATGCGGGTGACCTCGTCGGCGAAGGCGGACAGCTGGTCGACCATCCGGTTGATGGGGTTCTAGAGCTCCAGCATCACACCGCCCGCGTCGACGGTCAGCATCTGAGAGAGGTCGCCCGTGGCGACGGCCGTCGCCACCTGGGCGATGTCCCGCACCTGAGTGGTGAGGTTGCCGGCCATGGCGTTCACGGAGTCGGTGAGGTCGGCCCACGTGCCGCCGACTGCGGGCACCTCCGCCTGGCCGCCCAGCGTCCCCTCGGTGCCGACCTCGCGCGCCACGCGGGTCACCTCGGAGGTGAACAGGGACAGCTGGTCCACCATG
>NZ_JAQYXC010000199.1:0-357 GCF_036322365.1 Streptomyces sp. SP18CS02 | reverse complement strand
GAGCGCGAACGCCGTCGTGGGGCTGGTGGGGGGGTTGGGGGGGTGGGGGGCGTGCGTGTCTCCGTCATATTTTTAATTTTACTTAGTATCTTTAATTTTTTTTTTTTTGTTTTTTTTTTTTTGTTTTGAGTGGTTGCGGGTGTGGGTTTGTTGTGTGTTTTTTTTTTTTTTTTTTTTGTTGTTGTGGGTTTTGTTGGTTTTTTGGGTGGTTTTTTGTGGTTTTGTTTTTGTCGTGGTTGTATTGTTTGTGGTCTGTCTTTTTTTTTTTTTTGATGGTGTACTGTTTTGTCGCTATGTGGACGCTGGTGGTGTCGCTGTAGGTGCTGGAGTTCTCGGTGAGGTGGGGTCGCGCCCGCT
>NZ_JAQYXC010000198.1:0-272 GCF_036322365.1 Streptomyces sp. SP18CS02 | reverse complement strand
TTCACGGCCATCGCGGCCTGGGCCCTGTACGCGGTGCTCGACCGCCGGTGGCTGACCGCCGCGGCCCTCGCCGTCCTCGCCGGACTCACCCGCCCGCCGGGCGCGGCCGTCGTCGCCGCCGTCGTCCTGTGCGCCCTCTACACCCTGTGGCGGCCGGGACCCGACGGCAAGCGGCCCGTCGCCCGCCTCGTCACCACCGTCCTCGTCGCCCCCCTCGGCTGGTTCGCCTGGTTCGGCTGGGTCGGCTACCGCGCCGGCAGCTGGGACGGCTA
>NZ_JAQYXC010000197.1:0-386 GCF_036322365.1 Streptomyces sp. SP18CS02 | reverse complement strand
GGTGGTGTTTTTTTTTTTTGTTGTGTGTTTTTTGTTTTTTTTTTTTTGGGTTGGTTTGTTTGTTGTTGTGTTTTTTTTTTTAATTTTTTTTTTTTTTTTTTTTTTTTTTTTTTTGTTGTGGTGTGGGGTGGTGGGTGTTGGCGCCCGCCCCCCAGATTTTAAAAAAAAAAAAAAAAAAAAAAAAAAAAAAATATAAAAAAAACCAAAAAACCACCCACGCACAAAAAAAACAAAAACAAAAAACACCACACAACCAAACACCCAGACACGCCCGCACCGCCCCCATCGACGAGGACCATCCCCTCCAGCCCCAGTCGCCGTACTCGGCGTCGAAGATCGGGGCCGACATGATGGCCCTGTCGCACTGGCACGCCTTCGACCTGCCC
>NZ_JAQYXC010000196.1:0-355 GCF_036322365.1 Streptomyces sp. SP18CS02 | reverse complement strand
GCCGTCCAGAAGGCGATCGCCTTCTGGTTGGTGTCACGCACGGCGAGCCTGATGCCCGAGCGGCCCAGCGCCCGGACCCGCTTCTCGACGATCTCCTCCAGCTCGCGGCCGCACCCGGCCCGGGGGTCCAGGGCGAGCACCAGCAGCAGTCCGCTCCACGGGTACGGGTCGGCCGCGGGCCCCCCCGCCGCGGGGCGCCCCCGGGGGCCGTCGGGCGCGCGGGCCCCCCCCGCCCCCCCCCCCCCCCCCCCCGCGGCGGGGGCCCCCCCCCCCCCCCCCGGCGGGCCCCGCCGCGGCCGCGCGGGGGGGCCCCCGGGGGCGGGCGGCGGCGGGGGGCGGCCCCCCGCGGCGGGGG
>NZ_JAQYXC010000195.1:0-305 GCF_036322365.1 Streptomyces sp. SP18CS02 | reverse complement strand
TGCTCGTGCGTGCTTTGTCTCGTGGCTGGGTCCTCGGTGGGGTATATTGTGTGATCTTTGGTTTGTTGGAGTCGGTGTTGTTGATCCTGGTCCACGTGTTGGGGGTGGGTCCCTACACCTAGGGTGGCTCCGGTTTGCCTCCCCCACCCACCCCACAAAAAACCCACCAACCACCCCCCCCCCCCCCCCGCCCCCCCCACCCCCCCCCCCCCCCCCCCCGACCCCCCCCAAAACCCCCCCCCCCCCCCCGGACGCCCCCCCCCCCCCCCCAAAACAACCAAAAGACCACACCAACCCCGCGCCCC
>NZ_JAQYXC010000194.1:0-3741 GCF_036322365.1 Streptomyces sp. SP18CS02 | reverse complement strand
TCCTGGAGTGATCGGACGCCGACGTCGCCGTGGCCGAGTGCTTCGATGCCCTGGACGGCGGCGGCGAGGGCCTGGACGGTGGTGAGGCAGGGGACGCCGCGGGCGACGGCGGCGGTGCGGATCTCGTAGCCGTCGAGGCGGCCGCCGGTGCCGTAGGGGGTGTTGACGATGAGGTCGACCTGACCGTCGTGGATCAGCTGGACGATCGTCTTCTCCCCGCCGGGTCCTTCGCCCTCGCTGAGCTTGCGCACGACGGTGGCGTTGATGCCGTTGCGCTTGAGGACCTCGGCGGTGCCGGAGGTGGCCAGCAGCTCGAAGCCGTGCGCGACCAGTTCACGCGCCGGGAAGATCATCGACCGCTTGTCGCGGTTGGCGACCGAGACGAACGCCCGGCCCTTGGTGGGCAGCGGTCCGTAGGCGCCGGCCTGGGACTTGGCGTAGGCGGTGCCGAAGACCGCGTCGATGCCCATGACCTCGCCGGTGGAACGCATCTCCGGGCCCAGCACGGTGTCGACACCCCGGCCGTGCACGTCGCGGAAACGTGACCACGGCATCACGGCCTCCTTGACGGAGATCGGCGCGTCCAGCGGCAGGGTGCCGCCGTCACCGTTCCTGGGCAGCAGGCCCTCGGCGCGCAGTTCGGCGATGGTGGCGCCCAGCGAGATGCGGGCGGCGGCCTTGGCCAGCGGGACGGCGGTCGCCTTGGAGGTGAAGGGCACCGTGCGGGAGGCGCGCGGGTTGGCCTCCAGGACGTAGAGGATGTCGCCGGCCATGGCGAACTGGATGTTGATCAGGCCGCGGACGCCGACGCCCTGGGCGATGGCCTCGGTGGAGGCGCGCAGCCGTTTGATGTCGAAGCCGCCGAGGGTGATCGGGGGCAGGGCGCAGGCCGAGTCGCCGGAGTGGATGCCGGCTTCCTCGATGTGTTCCATGACGCCGCCGAGGTAGAGCTCGGTGCCGTCGTAGAGGGCGTCGACGTCGATCTCGATGGCGTCGTCGAGGAACCGGTCGACCAGGACCGGGCGGGTCGGGGAGATCTCGGTGGACTCGGCGATGTAGGACTGAAGGCGGGTCTCGTCGTAGACGATCTCCATGCCGCGGCCGCCCAGCACATAGGAGGGGCGTACCAGGACGGGGTAGCCGATCTCGTCGGCGATGGCCTTGGCGCCGGCGAAGGTGGTGGCGGTGCCGTGCTTGGGCGCGGGCAGCCCGGCCTCGGCCAGGACCTGGCCGAAGGCGCCGCGGTCCTCGGCGGCGTGGATGGCTTCGGGGGAGGTGCCCACGACCGGGACGCCGTTGTCCTTGAGGGCCTGGGCGAGGCCCAGGGGGGTCTGGCCGCCGAGCTGGACGACGACGCCGGCGACGGGGCCGGCCAGGGTCTCGGCGTGGACGATCTCCAGTACGTCCTCGAGCGTCAGGGGCTCGAAGTACAGGCGGTCGGAGGTGTCGTAGTCGGTGGAGACGGTCTCCGGGTTGCAGTTGACCATCACCGTCTCGTAGCCCGCGTCGCTCAGCGCGAAGGAGGCGTGGACGCAGGAGTAGTCGAACTCGATGCCCTGCCCGATGCGGTTGGGGCCCGAGCCCAGGATGATCACCGCGGGCCTCTCGCGCGGCGCGACCTCGCACTCCTCGTCGTACGAGGAGTAGAAGTACGGGGTCTTCGCGGCGAACTCGGCGGCGCAGGTGTCGACCGTCTTGTAGACGGGGCGCACGCCCAGGGCGTGGCGGACCTCGCGGACGACGTCCTCGCGCAGGCCGCGGATCTGGGCGATCTGGGCGTCGGAGAAGCCGTGCCGCTTGGCCTCGGCGAGCAGCTCGGGCCCGAGCTTCGCGGCGGCCGCCAGCTCGTCGGCGATCTCCTTGATCAGGAACAGCTGGTCGACGAACCAGGGGTCGATCTTCGTGGCGTCGAAGACCTCTCGCGGGGTGGCGCCGGCCCGGATGGCCTGCATCACGGTGTTGATCCGCCCGTCGGTGGGGCGCACCGCCTCGCGCAGCAGCTCGTCCTTGTCGCCGGGCTCGCCGGTGAAGGTGAACTGGCTGCCCTTCTTCTCCAGCGAACGCAGCGCCTTTTGCAGGGCCTCGGTGAAGTTCCGGCCGATCGCCATCGCCTCACCCACCGACTTCATCGTCGTGGTCAGCGTCGAATCAGCCTGCGGGAACTTCTCGAACGCGAAGCGCGGGGCCTTGACCACCACATAGTCGAGCGTCGGCTCGAACGACGCCGGGGTCTTCTCCGTGATGTCGTTGGGGATCTCATCCAGTGTGTAGCCGACGGCGAGACGGGCGGCGATCTTCGCGATCGGGAAACCGGTGGCCTTCGACGCCAGTGCGGAGGAACGCGAGACACGCGGGTTCATCTCGATGACGATGACCCGGCCGTCCTCGGGGTTGACCGCGAACTGGATGTTGCAGCCGCCGGTGTCGACACCCACCTCGCGGATGATCGCGATACCGACGTCCCGCAGGATCTGGTACTCGCGGTCGGTCAGCGTCATCGCCGGGGCCACCGTGATCGAATCCCCGGTGTGCACACCCATCGGGTCGAAGTTCTCGATGGAGCACACGACCACGACGTTGTCGTTCCTGTCGCGCATCAGCTCCAGCTCGTACTCCTTCCACCCCAGGATCGACTCCTCCAGGAGCACCTCGGTGGTCGGGGAGAGCGTCAGGCCCTGGCCCGCGATCCGCCGCAGCTCCTCCTCGTCATGCGCGAAGCCGGAACCGGCGCCGCCCATGGTGAAGGAAGGACGGACCACGACGGGGTAGCCGCCGAGCGTCTCGACCCCCTTGAGGACATCGTCCATCGAATGGCAGATCACCGACCGGGCCGACTCGCCGTAACCGATCTTCGCCTTGACGGCCTCCACGACGCCCTTGAACAGGTCGCGGTCCTCACCCTTGTTGATCGCCTCGACATTGGCGCCGATCAGCTCGACCCCGTACTTCTCCAGCACACCCTGCTCATGCATGGAGATCGCCGTATTCAGCGCGGTCTGCCCGCCGAGAGTGGGCAGGAGGGCATCCGGGCGCTCCTTCGCGATGATCTTCTCCACGAACTCCGGAGTGATCGGCTCCACATACGTGGCATCCGCGATCTCCGGATCCGTCATGATCGTCGCCGGATTCGAATTGACCAGAATGACGCGCAGGCCCTCGGCCTTCAGAACCCGGCAGGCCTGGGTTCCGGAATAATCGAACTCAGCGGCCTGACCGATCACGATCGGGCCGGAGCCGATGACCAGGACGGACTGGATATCGGTGCGCTTAGGCACGCTCGGCCTCCATCAGAGAAACGAAGCGGTCGAAGAGGTACGCGGCATCATGCGGGCCCGCAGCCGCCTCAGGGTGGTACTGAACACTGAAAGCCGGCCGGTCCAGCAACCGCAGACCTTCCACCACGCTGTCGTTCAGGCAGACGTGGGAGACCTCGGCGCGCCCGTAGGGCGTGTCGGAGACCTTGTCGAGGGGCGCGTCGACGGCGAAGCCGTGGTTGTGCGCGGTGATCTCGACCTTGCCGGTCGTACGGTCCTGCACCGGCTGATTGATCCCCCGGTGCCCGTACTTCAGCTTGTACGTGCCGAAGCCGAGGGCGCGGCCGAGGATCTGGTTGCCGAAGCAGATACCGAAGAGCGGCGTCCCGCGCTCCAGGACGGCCCGCATGACGGCGACGGGGCCGTCGGCGGTGGCGGGGTCGCCGGGTCCGTTGGAGAAGAACACGCCGTCCGGGTTCACCGCGTA
>NZ_JAQYXC010000193.1:0-333 GCF_036322365.1 Streptomyces sp. SP18CS02 | reverse complement strand
CGGCGGGTGAGACGGGTGGCCTGTGCGTCGAGAGCGCCGTATGTGACGTGTTCGTCCCCGTAGAGGAGGGCGGTCGCCTCGGGCGTACGGGCCGCCTGCGCCTCGAAGATCCGGTCGACGCGGCCGGGCGGCGCGGCGGGCCGCGCCGCGCCCGGTGCGGGGAGCCGCCGGCGGCGCTCCTCGTCGGTGAGGCGGTCGACGGCGCCGAGGGCCTGGTCGGGGTCGTGGGCGAGCGCGGTGAGCAGGACCGACAGCCGCCGGGCGAGCAGTTCGACGGTGGCGTGGTCGTAGAGGTCGGAGGCGTAGCCGAGCGTCCAGACCAGCCCGGCGGGG
>NZ_JAQYXC010000192.1:0-309 GCF_036322365.1 Streptomyces sp. SP18CS02 | reverse complement strand
GTTGATGCGCTCCCGGGCCGCGTCGCTGATGTGGATGCCGCGCTGCTCCAGGATGATCAAGAGGGCCTTCGCCTCGCCTTGGGCCTGCGCTTTCGCCCGGACCTCCTCCGTGTAGTCCAGCATGATCGGCGACTTGAAGAACGACATGTCCACGTCCATCAGGGTCCTCCACTGTTGTGCGTACCGGGCTTCTGAGCGGTGGATTCTCCTCCGCGTAGTTCTATTCGGCGGTCGGGGGGATTTGTGAGCGGGTGAGGCTGCGGAGAAGGTTGTCGGGTTGTGGGCGGGGGTGGTTGCGCGCGCGGGCGG
>NZ_JAQYXC010000191.1:0-325 GCF_036322365.1 Streptomyces sp. SP18CS02 | reverse complement strand
GGGTGTGCAGGCCAGTCGGTGGCGCCCGTCGTCAGGGCGAGCCCGACGAGGAGCGCGACCGACAGGGCTCCCATGAGGGCGAGGGACAGCGGTATGGCGCCACGCGGGCGCTCCGGCGGACGCGAAGGTGCGGGCGTCGGTGGCTGTGCCGGGGTCGGGACGCGGTCACTTGCCGAAAACCATCATGGTCTCCCTCTTCCTCTCCTCCTCGTCGAACACGCCGTAGTTGGGCAGGTGGTGCTTGGCGAACGTCAGCGCCACCCCGCCGCCGTGGAGCACGGCGGCGGCGTTCCGCGGGGCGCCGGCGGGCTGGCCGTACTTCGGC
>NZ_JAQYXC010000190.1:0-333 GCF_036322365.1 Streptomyces sp. SP18CS02 | reverse complement strand
GGGAAGCGGGGCCCCTCGTCGGAGGTGACGCGCATGGCGGCGGCATCCACAGTCAGGCCCGAGACTCGCGCGCTGCGGCGCGCACATCTGGCGGCGGCGTCCGGCTATCGCCACGCCACCGCGCGCTGCGCCGTCTGCCGGCGCCGCCTGAGACTCGCGAAGGAACTCCCGGACGACGCCTTCGACTCGTACGAGCGCGACGCGTACGAGGGCGCGGACGGCGCCCCGCCGGGGCCAGGAGCTTCGGGCGACGGCCCGCGGGAGCCGGCGGGCCCAGGCGGCCCGGCCGGCCAGCCGGCCGGCCGGAGCGGGGTGGCGGGCGCCACCGCCCCG
>NZ_JAQYXC010000189.1:0-300 GCF_036322365.1 Streptomyces sp. SP18CS02 | reverse complement strand
CGAGGTCGGCCGTGTCCTTGAGGTCCACGGTGCGGGCGTGGGGAGCGGCGTGCAGTTCCAGCACGGTGATCTCGTTGACTCCGGGGCGCAGGACCGGCCCGGGGACGTAGAGCGAGTGCTGGGGGCCCCGGGACCAGTAGGGGCCGAGGTGGATGACGTGGATGCAGGCGGTGCCCTTGGCCCAGCCGTCGAGGTGGAGTAAGGTGTCGGCCGTCTCGGTGAGGGTGAAGGTGCCCCGGTGCAAGGCGGGACCGACAGGTGGGGCGGTGGTCGGAGCGAACGGGTTGTTCTTCAGGTCGG
>NZ_JAQYXC010000188.1:0-307 GCF_036322365.1 Streptomyces sp. SP18CS02 | reverse complement strand
CAGGATCTTCGCCGGCGTTGATGCGCTCCCGGGCCGCGTCGCTGATGTGGATGCCGCGCTGCTCCAGGATGATCAAGAGGGCCTTCGCCTCGCCGTGGGCCTGGCCCAGCCCCAGTCCGGTGGAGGTCGCTGTTGGCTGTGGTCATGTGTGTGTTCTATGCGCCGGTCCTGCAGGACTAGCCTGTGGAGGTAGGTGGGAATGGGCAGGCCCATGGCGAGGCGAAGGCCCTCTTGATCATCCTGGAGCAGCGCGGCATCCACATCAGCGACGCGGCCCGGGAGCGCATCAACGCCGGCGAAGATCCTG
>NZ_JAQYXC010000187.1:0-315 GCF_036322365.1 Streptomyces sp. SP18CS02 | reverse complement strand
GTCCTGTCCACCTCGCGGCGCTCGGGCGCCCGCCTCGAGACCGCCACCCGGCTGTTCACGGCGCGGAGCCCCCGCCCCCGGCACCCCGCCGACCCCGCGACCGCCCCCCGAGCCCTCTCCGCCGTCCGTGACGGCGGCCAGGAGGACGCGGACGCCGTCCCCGCCGCCGCCACCGCGGCGGACGCCAACGCGAAGGCACAGCCCACCAGGACCCCAGAAAGACACCGGACCGCCCAGGAACCGAAACCCCGGCACCCGCCCAAACCCGAACCCCACCTGAAACAAGAACCCCACTCGCACCCCAACCCCACCCTC
>NZ_JAQYXC010000186.1:0-400 GCF_036322365.1 Streptomyces sp. SP18CS02 | reverse complement strand
TGCCGGCCGACCGTGCTCGTCCGGCGGTTCCGAGTCATCGGGGTGACGCGGTTCCGCTGGTGCTGGGGGCGGAGGTGCACGGCCGGGTGGTGGAGCTGGCCCGGTCGTCGGGTGCGACGGTGTTCATGGTGTGCCAGGCGGTCCTGGCCGCGTTGTTCACCCGGCTGGGGGCGGGGAGCGACATTCCGCTCGGGACGCCGGTGGCGGGGCGTTCGGACGAGGCCCTGGACGATCTGGTCGGGTTCTTCGTCAACACGCTGGTGCTGCGGACCGACACCTCGGGCGACCCGACGTTCCGCGAGCTGCTGGCCCGGGTCCGTGACACCGACCTGGAGGCGTTCGCCCACCAGGACCTCCCCTTCGAACGGCTCGTCGAAGAGCTCAACCCCGTCCGCTCCCT
>NZ_JAQYXC010000185.1:0-264 GCF_036322365.1 Streptomyces sp. SP18CS02 | reverse complement strand
TGCCGGCACGTCGTGGACTTCTCCTTCAACGAGGCGAACCACGACGCGACGGCCAACACGAGCCCCACCGCCGCGCTCGCGGACGCCGTAGAGCCGAAGAGCACACGGCTCAACTGCAGACCCCCGCCACCCCCCACGCGAACGCCCGCTAGATATGAATCTGCTGGCATTCGAGATGCTTGCGCGTGTCTGGAGTTCCGTCGTGTGATGTTGCGTTCTCTGACGAGGTCACGGGCCTGGCGTCGTTCGGGTCCTTCCTGGGAT
>NZ_JAQYXC010000184.1:0-377 GCF_036322365.1 Streptomyces sp. SP18CS02 | reverse complement strand
GGGCGGGCGGCGGGTGTTGTTGTTGTTGGGTTGTTTGTTGTGGGGGGGTTTGTGGGGTGTTTTGGTGTTTTTTTTTTTTTTTTGTTTTTTTTTTGTTTTTTGTTTTTTTTTTTTTTTTTTTTTTTTTTTGTTGTGTTGTGTGTGTTTTTTTGTGTGTGTTTTTTTTTTTTTTTTTTTTGGGGGTTTTTTTTGTGTTTGTGTTGTTGTTTGGGGGGGTTTTGTTTTTGTTGTTGTTTTTTTTTTTTTTTTTTTTTTTTTTTTTTGTTTTGTTTTTTTTTGTGTGTGTGGTGGTTTTTTTTTTTTTTTTGTTGGTTATTGTGTTTTTGGTGTTTTTTTTTTTGTTTTTTTTTTTGGTGGGGAGGGGGGGGGGGCGCCCT
>NZ_JAQYXC010000183.1:0-303 GCF_036322365.1 Streptomyces sp. SP18CS02 | reverse complement strand
GTGGGGGGGGTGTGTTTGTGGTGGTTGGTGTTTTGTTGTTGTGTGGTGGGGGGGGTGTGGTTTTTTTTTGTTTTGGTGTGTTTCATTTGTTTTTTTGTGTGGGGGTGGGTGGTTGGGGGTGTGTCGCGGGGGCCCGGGGTCGCGGTGGGGCGGGGGGGGGGGGGGGGGTGGGGGGGGGGGGGTGGGGGGGTTGGTTTTTGGGTTTGGGGTATTTTTTTTGTGGGGGTGTTTTTTTTTGTTTTTTTTTTTTTTTTGGTTGTTTTTTGTTTTTTTGTTTTTTTTTCGGGGGGGTTTGGGGCCCCC
>NZ_JAQYXC010000182.1:0-416 GCF_036322365.1 Streptomyces sp. SP18CS02 | reverse complement strand
TACAGTGATGGCCAGGTCGCCGACCAGACTCACGAGCGGCGGGAACACGGAGTCCCCTAGATCTTCGCGGGTCGTCACATAGGAGTACGTTCCAAGGCTTTGGCGCTCCGACACCAAGGTGTCCGCCATCACCCATAACAACACGGCCGTCGAGACGGGCCATCCTATGCTGGCTGAGACCCCTTCTGCTCCCGTACGTGTCGTGGAACTTTTCTTCGCTAGATTCCGTAGGGCGTAAACGAACGATCTGATTATATGAAACGTTCCAGAAACTGAAGCAAACCAGTTAACTACTTCAAGTCCAGCAACCAAACCCAGATATGACAGATGTGGAGAGGAGAGTGGAAGCCCTAGCAGAGCGTGGCCGTGACCGGGCACATGGACCTGACCGATCGCAGCCTGGGCCTCTTCCGTGC
>NZ_JAQYXC010000181.1:0-381 GCF_036322365.1 Streptomyces sp. SP18CS02 | reverse complement strand
TAGCTGGAGGCGGGGGGGATGGCGGAGCACGGGCGGTTGGTGCGCGTTATTGGTGTGACCACGCGGGGGTTGTGGGCCTTTATTTTGTTGGACGGGGGTTTTTGGGGGGTCGTGGGGGGGGTGGTTGTGGTGGGGTTGGGGGGTGGTGGGGTGGGGGTGGGGGGGTTGGGTTTGGTGTTGGTGTTTGTGTGTCATGGTGTGGCGTGGGAGGTGGTGCGCAGATTTTTTGGTGGGCGGGTGGGTGGTGTTTTTGGGCTTGGCGGGGTTGGGGGTGTTTTGGGGGGGTGGGTGCGGGTCCGGGTTTTTTGTTGTTTTGGGTGGGTGTGGGGTTGGGGGTGTGGTTGGGCGGCCTTTACTTGTGGGCCGGGGCGGGGGGCCCCC
>NZ_JAQYXC010000180.1:0-428 GCF_036322365.1 Streptomyces sp. SP18CS02 | reverse complement strand
GGTCCACCCCCTTAGGGGGGCGGGGGGCGCCCCGGGGAGCCCGGTCCACCGGGAACGCCGCCCCCCCCCGGGCCCCCCGGCCCAACCCCCTACCGGCCCTGCCGGCCTCACGCCCGCCCGGCGCGCGCCCCCCCCCCCCCCCCCCCCCCCCGCAGCCAGCACGGCCTGCGCGACCACCGAGTCCGCGCCGACGGCGAGACCGGAGACACCGGCCAACTCCCGTCCCCGCCAGGCGACCCTCCGCCCCTCCAGGGAGGCACCGCCGTCGCCCCGCCTGCGAACGGCCAGGTCCAAGTGCCCCGTCCCGGCCACCCCCGCTCTACGCCCTACCGGACGGGCCGGCGTGTCTCCGGCCCCCCGCGAACCCCCCCCCCCCCCCCCCCCCGCAGCCAGAACGGCCTGCGCGAACACCGAGTCCGCGCCGACGG
>NZ_JAQYXC010000179.1:0-289 GCF_036322365.1 Streptomyces sp. SP18CS02 | reverse complement strand
GGAACCGCCGGAAAGGGAAACGCGAAAGCGGAGAACGGCCCGGCAGCCCGCTCCAGCGGGTGGCGGAAACGGAAATCGGATCTGCTAAGCTGGAAACACGAAAGACCGAAGGGAAGCGCCCGGAGGAAAGCCCGAGAGGGTGAGTACGAAGGAAGCGTCCGTTCCTTGAGAACTCAACAGCGTGCCAAAAATCAACGCCAGATTAGTTGATACCCCGTCCATCTTCGGATGGCAGGGTTCCTTTGAAAAGTCCATCCCGCTTGCGGGGTGGCAATACACAGCGAGGACG
>NZ_JAQYXC010000178.1:0-408 GCF_036322365.1 Streptomyces sp. SP18CS02 | reverse complement strand
CTCAACGACTTCGGGACCGCCCAGGGATGGTCCAGCGGCAAGCACCTCAGGTGTCTCGCCGACGTCACCGGCGACGGCAAGCCGGACATCGTCGGCTTCGGCGATGAAGGCGTCTGGGTGTCGCACAACACCGGCGACGGCCAGTTCGAGCAGGCCCAACGGGTCTGCTGCGGCTTCGGCTACCACGACGCCGCAGGCGCCTGGCGGGTCGACCGCCACCCCCGCTTCCTCGCCGACATCACCGGCGACGGCCGCGTCGACATCGTCGGCTTCGGCGGCCCGGGCGTGTATGTCGCCCGCCACCTCGACCGCCGGTTCCGCACCCGGTGACCCGGCAAACACCCACACCGCTACACCAGCCAGCGACGGTTCCACAGAGGTATCCCAAGTACGTGCCGCAGGAGTGCG
>NZ_JAQYXC010000177.1:0-29959 GCF_036322365.1 Streptomyces sp. SP18CS02 | reverse complement strand
TGGGGAGGAGGCGGGCGGGTGGCTTGCCGACAAGCACCCCCGCTTCCTCGCCGACACCACCGGCGACGGCAGGCTCGACATCGTCGGCTGCCACGACGACGGCGTCTGGATCTCCCTCCAGGACGCAGAAGGACACTTCGCCGAACCTCTGTACGTCCTCGACAGCTTCGGTGTCGATCAGGGATGGAACTCGGCCGAGGAGCACCCCCGGTTCCTGCTCAGGACCACCGACGGCGAGGCTGCGGACATCGTCGGCTTCGGCCCGCAAGGCGTCGTCGTCGCGCGCGGACGCGGGGACGGCACGTTCGAGCCCGCGAAGTTCGTGCTCAACGACTTCGGGACCGCCCAGGGATGGTCCAGCGGCAAGCACCTCAGGTTTCTCGCCGACGTCACCGGCGACGGCAAGCCGGACATCGTCGGCTTCGGCGATGAAGGCGTCTGGGTGTCGCACAACACCGGCGACGGCCAGTTCGAGCAGGCCCAACTGGTCTGCTGCGGCTTCGGCTACCACGACGCCGCAGGCGCCTGGCGGGTCGACCGCCACCCCCGCTTCCTCGCCGACATCACCGGCGACGGCCGCGTCGACATCGTCGGCTTCGGCGGCCCGGGCGTGTATGTCGCCCGCAACCTCTACCGCCGGTTCCGCACCCGGTGACCCGGCAAACACCCACACCGCTACACCAGCCAGCGACGGTTCCACAGCGGTATCCCAAGTACGTGCCGCAGGAGTGCGGGGAGGGGCGGCCTGCCCGGCGTCAGGACGCGGTGTGGGCGAGAGCGAGGCGGTGGTGCCCATCGGGCAGCACATGGCCGACCGGCGCCGGATGGGCGACCTCGGCAAGGATCCACAACGGGCCGCCGCATGCGCGCAGCAGCTGACGGCGATCGCCCCGGACCGGTACTGCCCGTGGCCGCTGAGCTGGCAGCGGCACTACCAGGTGCTTGCCGACCCGGTCGACGCCGACGGCGTCCTGTCGGCCATCGAACCCGGAGTGCTGTTCGAGGGCGATGACATCGGGCGGTGGCTTCAGCGGCAGAAGAACCCGGGCACCTGGGCGCAGCTGTCGACCGAACAGCAGCAGGAGCGGCTGTCGAAGCTGGGCGTGCAACCCGACCAGGCGGCCGCTCGTGCGACGACGGCCCCGAGCAAGGCGCAGCAGGTGTTCCAGCGGGACCTGACAGCCCTCACACAGTGGGTGGAACGGGAAGGCGCGGACCGGCCCGTACCGAGGGGCCACAGCGAACAGATCACCGTCGACGGCGAGGCGGAGCCGGTGACGGTCAAACTGGGCGTATGGATTTCGAACACGAAATCCAGGAGGGACCGGCTGGACGCCGACCAGCTCGCCGCCCTCGCGAAGCTGGGCATGGACTGGGCGAAGCCGGTGACGGTCCCCCAGGCCGCTCCGGACGGCCTCTGAGGTCCAGTACGAGGCGATCGTGCCGACCCCGCGGGGTGCGTCGGCTGCGGCCTGCGCGGCGGCCCGGACTCCGGCCGGGTCCTTGGCGAGCCTGGTAAGGTTCGACTTCGGGCGCAGCATCGCGATTTCCGTCTCGTTGACGGCCATCGGGTGGGAGGCCCCGCCGGAGCCCGCGCCGCACGGTGGAGCCCCCTCTCCGTCACCGGGCGCTGCAGCTCGTAGGAGGCGGCTTGCAGACCCTTGAGGGTCAGGTTCCGCAGGGAGTCGCCCGTCTCGGTGGAGCCGCCGCATTCGAGCTGCCGACCTTCTGGGCCCCGATCGCCCCCCTCGCCAACGCCGACACCCAGGCCCTGGCCGGGGAGATCGGCCACTGGCTTCGGCAGACCGGGGTGTGCTCCGATGCCGAACATGCCGCTCTGCTCGGCACCGTCGGCGCCTACGGCACCGCCGCCACCATCCCCTCCGCCACCGGCCTCAGCGCCCGCACCCTGGCCCGCTACATGGCCTGGGGCTTCGCCCTGGACGACGAAGGCGACCGTGCCGGCACCTCCGAGGACAGCCTGCACCAGACCAGGGGACGTCGCCTCGCCACGCGTACCGGCCGACGTCGCCAGAGCCGGGCGGCTCTGCCGGTACGTACTCCGAGCGTCCGGCCGGCCCGAAGTGGACGTGCTCCGACATGTGCAACGCCCCGTCCACTGCCTCGCGCGGTGACCACCCGGATGCGGTGCATGGCGGACGGCTGCTGTCGAACAGAATGGCGAGGGGTTCCGCGGCCAGGCCGACGCACAGGTGAAGCACGGTAGCCAGGACCTGATCGGCGAAGGCGAGGCGGGCTGGACGTCTGCGGCAGGTGTCTCCTACCGGTGCCAGGGTGCGGATGAGGTACTGCAGCTGGCGGGGAGCCAGACCGGTCGGACCGAGGTCGGGCAGCGGGGGCGTGCTGTCGTCGCGATATCGGTGACCGGCCGCTTGGGCCTGCCGGGACGGCCGGAGGCGCAGGACGTAGTTCCGTTCACCCTGGAAGGTGCGCCGGGGCAACGACGTGCGCCGATACGCACGCCGGCGCGAGTCGCCCGCGCCCCGGTTCCCGGGCCGGCCCGGAAGCCGCCACAGTTCCCCACTGTGAACACGCCCATGGCAGCCAGCCATCCCCACGATGGGCATCCGGCGACACACCTTGGTCACCGCCCGGCAGCCGTGACCACTATCGCGGTGCACTCTGAGCAGGAAGAGCCCTCCCGTCCTTGCTGACGCCCCTCCGATGCCACCGGCGCACCCCTTCACAGCCGGCTCCGTCGCAACGGCCGAAGGCGACGGCGATGCGGTCGGACGTTGCCATCTGACATCGGAGAGGGTTGAAATAATATATAGATCGGTCTACTTTTTCGGTATGGGACAGAAGGGCGCCGAGACGCGGGACCGACTCCTTGACGCGACACAGGAGCTGGTGGAGACGGCGGGGTACTTCGGCACGGGACTCAACCAGGTCATCGCGGTCAGCGGCGCACCCCGCGGCTCGCTGTACTTCCACTTCCCCGGCGGCAAGGACCAACTGGTCGGCGAGTCCGTCCGGCGGGCGGGACGTACGATCGGCGACACCTTGGAGGAGCAGGCCGGTGCCGGCCCCTCACCGGCGGAGTTCGTCGAGGGGCTGCTGCGCCACCTTGGCGACCGGCTCGCGGAGTCGGGCTGGCGCAAGGGATGCCCGGTGGCCACGGTGGCGCTGGAGACGGCCGCCGTCAACGACCCGCTGCAAGAGGTGTGTTCGGAGGTCTACGCCTCCTGGGAGGCGGCTCTACGTGCCCGGCTGGCGAGCCGTGCGGACGCCGACGACCTCTCCGTCACGGTGCTGGCCCTGGTGGAGGGGGCGCTCCTGCTGGCCCGGGCGCATCGCAGCAGGGATCCGCTGGAGCGCGTCGGCCGCCAGATCCGCACCCTGCTGGACTGACCGGGGCCCGCCGACCGTCGGCGGGCCTTCTTTCTGCCCAAGAAATATGTAGACCGATCTATTCAAGGAGTCTTATGGACGCGATCGTCTTCGGCGCGACCGGCTTCATCGGCCGCTCCCTCGTCGCCGAACTGCTCACCCGGGGCCGGCGGGTGGCGGCAGTGGTCCGCAAGGACACCCTCACCCCCTGGCTGGCCACCCGGGGCATGGACACCGCCGGCCTCGAGATCGTCACCGCCGACATCACCCGGCCGCTCGCGGGGCTGCCCGAGGCGCGGGACGTCTACAACGCCGCCGCCCGCTTCGCCTTCGGCCTCGGGACGGAGGAGGCCCGGGCTACCAACGTCATCGGGGCGCTCCACGTGCTCGAATGGGCCGCCACGCTGCCCGGGCTGCGGCGGTTGGTGCACATCAGCGGCTACCGGGTGAGCGCGGCCGACGGCCCGGCCGACCGCACCGGTCTCGGCGCCTACGAGGCGTCCAAGTCCGAGGCCGACGCCGCGGTGCGTGCCCGGGCCCGCGAGCTGGGGGTCCCGCTGACGATCGCCAATCCCAGCACCGTGATCGGCCCGGGCCAGTACATCGGCCTCGCCTCCTTCGTCGAGGACCTGTGGCGCGGGCGGCTCCCCGCGCTGCCCGGCGGCCCCGACACGTTCCTGCCGATCGTCACGATCGACTACTTCGCCCAGTTCCTGGCGGAGGTCCCCGAGGGGCCCGCGGGTGAGCACTACTGGGTGCTCGACGACAGCACGCCCCCGCTGCCCGACCTGATCCGCACGATCGCCGAGCACATCGGCGTACGCGCCCCTCACCGGACCGTCCCCGTCGGCCTGCTGCGGCGCCTGCCGCGGACGCTGACCGGCGCCGACCCCGAGACGCTGCCCTTCTTGTCGAGCGACCGCTACCCGACGGCGTCCGCCCGCGCCTTCGCCGCGAGCGCCGGTCTGGAGATGCCTCCGGCCGCCGACGCCCTGCGCGCGTGGGCCGACGACCTGGTGGCGGCGCGGTTCGGCGCGGCCTCGCCCCGGCTCCGCCCGTACGGCTTCCAAGACGTGGCGGGCAGTCGTACCTGGGTGACCGGAGAGCGGCACCGCCCCGCCCACGTCCTGCTGCACGGCCTGCCGATGAACGCCGACCTCTGGGCGCCCCTCGCCGCCCGCCTCCCCGGCCCGCTCCTGGCTCCCGACCTGCCGGGCCTGGGTCGTTCGGGCACCACGGAACGGTCGGTGGACGCGTGGCTCGCCGACCTGATGGGCCCGGTGTCGACCCGCCCCGTGCTTGTCGCACACTCCGTGGCCTGCGGACCCGCGCTCCGCTTCGCCGCCGACCACCCGGACCGCGTCAGCGGGCTCGTCCTCGTCTCCCCAGCGTTCTTGCAGGCACCGCCGACACGGCACGCCCGCTCGGGTCCGGCCGCGTCGATGCTGCACCGTATGTCCGCCGCCAGGCTGGCCCGGACGCTAGGCGTTCCGGAGGGAGCAGAGGTGGAGAGCGCGGCAGCCGACCTGCGTCGTCGCGGGGTGGCGCGCCGGGTGTCCGCGGCACTGCGCACGGACGTCGCCGAGAATCGGCGGTCGCGGGCGCTGCTGGACCGGGTGGGCGTTCCGGTCCGGATCGTCGTGGGCTCGACGGACCCGCTGGTCGCGGCCGTCGATCACCCGGTGACCATGATCGCCGGAGCCGGTCACTACCCCCAGCTGACGCATCCCTCCCAGCTGGCCCACCACCTCGGCGTCGGCTCCGCCCCGGACGGCGGATGAGCCGGCGGCGGGAGTCCCGCACGGCCCCGCACGCCTACGGGGGCGCGCCCTCCGCCGGTACCAGGATCCGGGCCAGCACCTCGCGCGCGTACTCCTCGTAGACGCCGCCGGTGAGCAGGGCCTGGAGGCAGATGCCGTCCACGAGGGCGACCAGGGCACGGGCGGTGGGGGGTCGGTGCGGTGGGCCAGCGGTCTTCGCCCGCTCGGTCCCAGCGCCCGCATCCGCACGCAGTGCCGACCCACACTGCGCCAACGCCGTCTTGAGACGCCGGCTGCCCCTACTGCCCGTCTCCGGAAGCTGTCCGGCGTGCAAACAGGCGACCGGGCCACGCGCCCTCCGGCCTGGAGACTGCAGCCGCCCCGTTCGCCGTGCTCGCAGCGGGCGGAGCGAGCCCGCACAGCAGCTGGCCGCGATCGGCCCGGACTGGAACCGCCCATGGCCGCTGGACTGGCAACGCCCCTACCAGGTGCTCGCCCACCTCGCCGAGGACGAGCCTGGTGGGATGCCTCCCGGCATCGAACCCGGGGTGCTGTTCGATGGCGACGACCTGGGCAAGTGGCTGAAGTGGCAGAAGAACCCGGGTACCTGGGTGCAGCTGTCGACCGAGCAGCAGGAACGGCTGTCGAAGCTGGGCGTGCAGCCCGCTGAGGCATTGTCTCCCGCCCCGGCGGAGCTCCTACCGGGGCCGGCCGACGCGGCCAAGGGCCCGAACAAGGCACAGGCGGCGTTCCAGTGAGGCCTGACAGCCCTCACGCAGTGGATCGAGCGGGAAGGCGACCGGCCGGTGCCGAGGGGGCACAGCGAACGGAGCGCGGTCGACGGCCAGGAGAAGCCGGTGGTAGTGAAGCCGGGCGTCTGCATTTCGAACACACATGCGAGCCGCGAGAAGCTCGCCGCTGACCAGCTCGCCGCAATCGCGGCGCTGGGCATCGACTGGGCGTGACACCGGCTGCGGCTGGTCGTTGAACAGGACGGTCAAGCGAAGTGCACCGCGAGGCCCCGGGCGTCATCGCCCGGGGCCTCGCGCTGTCGGCGGCCGCGGCTCCGTTCCGGACACGGCGCGGGCCTGCAACGCGAGGTGCAAGACCGACTCCACGAACTTCCATCCGAGGCATCACCGCCGGTCAGAGCGCGATGCGCGGCGGCGTTTGCACTGAACGTGTCGCCCTGGCCGCTTTCGACGCTGCGGCCGCTCCGTGGCGTGAGGCCCATGGGGGCCTGGACGAAGACGTCCTCGCCGAGGCCGCCGCCGAAGCGCGGGCCATCGGCGCCGGCCCGGCGGGCGGCCGCCGTCGAGGAACTGGTGCGCGGCCTGCTCGGGCAGTCGATCGGCGAGCTGGGCCGCGGCTCACCACGGCAACTGAAGGCCGACCGCTACCCGGCTGGTCCACCGACGCCGGCCGCACCGAGGACATCGGGTGGCGCCAGGCCCGCACCACGCTGCTCGAGGCCGTCGCAAGCCACCACCATGCTCACCTGCTCGCCGCCATCGCCGAGCTCGGCGGTGAGCTGGAGTGCCCAGCTACCCGTAATGGGCGCTTCAGGGGGCGGTCATCCCGGAAAGGCTGCGCGGTCAGCGACGCCGGCCGCCGCCGACGCGGCGGTCGTCGGCCAGTGCGGTAAGCGGGCCGAACTCGCTGGCAAGCTGGCTCCACGTCAGAACCTCGCCACAGCGGGCCGGGAACTCCTTCGGGTTGAACTCGGGCATGGTCCAGGTGCCAGTGCCCCGGTCCCGCAGCCACAGGTCCCCGTCACCGTCGACCACAGTCGGCGGGACCGGTACGGGCTCGGCCTGATCGATAGGCTCCCAGGTGACCCGGCCCGGGTGGGAAACGCGGCGCAGCTCGGTGGTGGCCAGCCGCGCGGCCAAGTCACGGGTGGACTCTTCGGCGTCCTTGACCGACGCGAGTCGGAATGCGTCGTCAAGTACGGGCAGGGCTGGATTCTTGCTGCGCTTTGAACTCATACGCTGACTACCTCCAGTGGGGGGCGTCACATCCGTTATGGCGCCCCGTAGAGCAACACGGTATCCGAGGCGGGAGCCGGGCCACGCCTTCTGCGCCGGAACGGTCAGCAAGCCCGCCGACGCCCAGGAAGATGCCCTGCGCCAGGTCAGCGACTTGTCGGGGGGGGCGAGGAAGGCACTCGACACGCTGACGAAGTAGCTGGAAGCAACCGTCCAGCCCACGGTTCAGCCCCACTCGGTCCGAGCCTCTCCGGGGCGAGCGCGGCCTCCGGGCGGACCAGCCGTTCGTGGAGAGCGCGAACGAGGCGGGCGCGGTTCTGGACGCAGCGCACGGTGCCCTCCAGCGTCGCGGACAGCCGGCCTTCCGCCCCGCGCAGGACGACGTCGGCGAGCACCCAGGGGCCGCTGCTCTTCGGCAGCTGGTCGGCGCGGCGCCGTACGTCGGCGGCGAGCGCGCGGGCGCGGCCGGTCAGCTGGAGGGCGATCCGCTCGTAGTCGCGGGTCGCGGGTCGCGGGTCGCGGGTCGCGGGCCTGTCCTCGCCGGTCCAGGCGAGGACGGCCCTGCCGAGGCTTCGGTACGGTTCGCGGTCGAGCGGGAGCTCCGCCTCGATCGGACCGTCGGGGTCGTACAGGACCGTGGGGGTGCTGGTGTGCATGGCGGGCCTCGCTGCCGGGAGCGTCGTGTGCGGGTGGCCGGCGGTCACCGCCGGGTGTCCTCGCCGCCGTCGGCTCCGTCGTCCTGGTCCTCGGCCCGCTGGGCGGGGAACCGGGCGAAGCCGCGGTCCGCGCGGGCCAGCAGGGCCGGTGAGAGGACGCCGTAGGCGGGCGGCTGGAGGCCGCGGCCCTCCCGGGCCGGGGCGGTGGAGTCGGTGTGTGCGCAAGGGGGCCCCGCCTCTTTCGGCTGGTGGTCCGTCGGTGCCGTCGACGCTACGCACCCGTGGTCCGCGCTCTCAACATCACGGCCAGGAGGTGGCGCAGCTGCCCGCGCATCGCCTCGGGGTCGGCCGTGCGAGACGCGCCTCGCCCTGATGACCGATCCCGGTTGTCCGGACAGGCGCCGATTTGGGCATCTACTGTCCTGCCGCGGAGAGAGAGGGACCGGTCGGGAGGCCGGATCAGCCGATCGTCGCCCGGTAGGCCCTCAGCGCCTCGGTCACGGGCTGGAAGAAGGTCGTGCCGCCCGAGGAGCAGTTGCCGTTGCGTTCACCACCGCGGTGTCCGCTCGCCACTGCCTCACGTCGCCTCCAAGCCCAGAGCGGCGACTTGGCCGGCGCGGGCGACCGGGGCGTCTCGGACAGGCTTCGGAAGCGTCGGGTCAGGCGACCGCGGCGACGCCGATGCCAATGGCGATGAACAGCCAGCCCGTCGTCAGATCCCAGCGGTGGCGGATCTTCGGACGGGCCAGCAGGGCGCGCAGCTGGGCTGCGAGGGCTACCAGGACGAACCAGAAGGCGACTCCGACCAGGACGTCCAGGATGCCGAGGAAGAAGATCTGCCGGGTCGTCGAGCCGCCGTCGCTGACAAACTGCGGCAGGATGCTGAGGAAGAACAGGGCCGCCTTGGGGTTGAGCACGTTGGTGAAGAACCCCTGGACGAAACCGGAGCGCCATCGCGCGCCGCCCGACTGCGCCTCTCCCGCAGGTGCCTGTTCGGCCGCGTACGGCTCCTCGCCCTGGCGTGTCCGCCCTGCGGCGCGCTCCCGGGCGGCCCGCCGGGCGGCGAGCACCGCGCGTACGCCGAGGTAGACGAGGTACGCGGCGCCCAGGAGCTTGATGGCGTCGTAGACGAGAGGCGAGCGGGCGGCGACGACCGAAAGGCCAATGGCGGCAGCGAGCATGTGCACGCACAGTCCGCCCTGGGCGCCCAGTGCCGCCGCCCGCCCCTTCGACGGGTGTTCGGCCGCCGAGCGGACCACCACCAGGAAGTCCGGCCCCGGGACGACGTAGGCCACCAGCACCACGCCGAGGAAGCCGATGAGGTCGACCGACATCCGTACTCCGTTCGTCCGCCCCGTGCTTGGCTGCTCGGAGCTCCTGCTTCTGGTCGGGCCGGGGGGCCGGGTCAGGCCACCAGGGCGCGGTCGCCGGCGACGGCCTCGTCGAGTATCTCCAGGCCCCGCTCCAACTGTCCTTCCGCCACGGAAAGTGGGGGCAGCAGCTTGACCACCTCGTCCTGCCGGCCGGCGGTCTCCAGCAGCAGTCCCGCCCTCAAGGCGGCGCCGCACACGTCGCGGGCGGCGCCCGGGCGGCCCATTGGAAGGCCCCAGGCCAGGCCCCGCCCGCGCGGAGCGCTCAGCCCGTGGCGCTGTGCGGTTTTGGTGAGGCGCCGAGCGGCTCGGGATTCAGGAGCGCTCCACCTGGCGGTACTCCGACCCGGCCGGCCTCGCGGCCAGCATCGCCGAGCAGCGGCACAAGGCCGAGAGCAGCAGCGCGCCCGGACAGGTGGGGCGCGCGCCGATACCTCCGGCCGACAACCCGGAGCTGGCGCTCGTTCTCGGGGGTGTGTCCGATGCCCTGGAGGAGTGCGGCGGCGACCTGTACAGCGTCATCGTCAACGTCGCTGTCAACGCCTGGATGCCCATGGCCCAGGTCCACTGCCGCTACCTCGGAGAGTGGGTCGGCACCAAGCACCGCTCGGGTTTCGCCATCGACCAGACCGAGCGGCAAGCCTTCCTGCAGTACGCGGCGTCCTGCCAGGACGCCCGCATCACCTACGACCCCGCCCTCTGACCCTGCAGCACGCAACTTGACCGTGGAGCGGAGGATGCCGCCTCCGCCCACGGTCAGGCCGGTCGGGTGGAACGGGATGCTGCCGACCGGGGCGGTGACCGGCGACGTGGGTGCAGCGGCACCCTGGGCCCACGCGTTCCAGGGATCGCTCGTCACCCCCTTTCCCGCTTTCCCACCCACCCCGGCTACGTTCCGTCCCTTATTCATGACCCTTCGCGTTCGAAGGTGGGTCATGAGGAGGGTTCATGAGGAACGGTCAGACGGCGCGCTGGGTACTGGCCTTCGACGCTTCGTGCGGTAAGTGCACGACGATGTCGAAGCGGTCAGCGAGGCGTGCGAGGGCAAGCTGGAGATCCTCCCGCTGCCCCACCCCCAGGTGCGGCAGTGGCGCGAGCAGAGCCTTGGCGCCACCGCTCCGCGGGCCCCACCCTGCGATAGGCACTGCGGCACCAGCAGGACCCTGAACAGTAGCCGCGGGCAGGCTGCGATGCCGCCATGCCCTGCCACTGGGCCTGGCGGCAGGGCATCGGGAACGAAGCAAAGTCATGCTGCCGCGCAGCGGTGGCGGGTGTCAGGAGACGGGCCGGCGGTACATCACATAGATCTTGTTGTTCCAGGCTGTTGCGGCGGCTGCTTCCTGCGGGGTGGCTCCGGGGATCTTCTGGGCGCCTGACCAGGAGCCGTTGTGGTCGGCTGTCCATAGGGCGCCGTCGGGAGCGCGCATCAGGAGGGTCACGGTGCCGGCGTTGCTGGCGAGGGCGAGAGCGTGGGAGGCGCGCCAGTTGGGGTGGACGATGCGTGCTTTGCCAGGTGCCGCCCCCGTTGACGCTGGTGTAGAGCTGCCGGTCCATGCCGGTGGCGACCCTCCCCAGGCGGTCGCCGCGCGGGGCCAGGGCGACGTGGTTGTTCAGCTTCCAGTCGAGGTCGTCCTCTCTGCCAGGTGGCCCACGGGGCGCCGTTGGTTTTGGCGTGGTACAGGGTGTTGTCGATGCCGTAGGCGACCAGCCACGCCGCGCCGCCGAGGGAGGGCAGGGTGGGGCTGTACCGCCAGGATCCCGGCAGCATCTGGTATCCGCTCCATCCGCCGGAGGGCGTGTACGTCCGGGCGTACACCTTGTTGTCCTTGCCTGCCGGTGACGGCGTAGTACAGCTTGTCGTGGGTCCAGGTCACGGCGGGGGCGTACCAGCTCGCGTCACGGCCGAACCGAACGGGTTCGGACCATTGCCCGGTGGTGTTCAGGCTGGTCCACATCGCCGCCTGGTCGCTGGGGCGCAGGTAGAAGGCGTAGGGCCTGTCGGGGCCGGCGGCCAGGTCGAAGGTGTCGAACCCTGCGGTGGGCCGCTTGAAGTTCCGGTCGGCCGCACGAAGAAGGGCCTGAACAAGCCGCAGCGCGGCGTTCCAGTCCTGCCTGCACCGCAGCCCAGGGCCTCAGGCGGCGAACGAGTCGGTGTGGCCGGGGAACTGCCGCCCCGGGCGCAGGAACCGCTGGGCGCCCTGTTCGTCGCGCACCGCGAGGTACCCGGCGTCCGTCAGCCGCTGTGCGATCTTCCTGCGGCGGATCGCGCCCACCTTGAACGCCACGGTGAAGAGCAGCGCCACCGCCCCGCCGGAGGCGACTGCTTCGAACGGCGACGTGTCGATGAGCAGGAGGGCGGTCAGGACCGCGCAGGCAAGGTAGCCCATCACCTTCTGGCTCCGGTCGACTACGTACTGGGCCATGACGTCGAAGGTGATGAGATCCTTGAGGACGGCGACGGCAGCGACCGCTTCGGGGAGCGGCTTCAGCGAGCCTTGCTCCAGCCCCGGCACCGTCCCGCGGTTGCCCGCCCGCGGATGGGCGGTGATGGTGGCCGCCTCGCGGACGCGCGCGTCGGGCTGCGGGTCCCGGTACATACGGACCTGGACGAGCGAGTTCTTGAATCCGGTCCTGTACGCCATGCCGTACGTGTAGCCGTACTGCTCCGCCACGTACGCCAGGGCGGCCGCCTTCGGCGTGGAGCCCTGGGGGGCGATCTCGACAATGTCCTGCTGACGGGCGATCTGTTGGAGCATCCCCGCGATGTGGCGTTCTACGGACATCCTGTTCCCCCCTGGGACCCCGCGCCTGGGGCCGACCGGCGCACAGCCTAGTAGCGCTGGTCCATGTTCTTCATGCCCAGGGCCTCGAAGCCGGAGACGTCCGTCCAGTCCTCCCACCACGGTCCTCTTCGCCACCCGCTCACACCCGACTGACGGATGGCTCGGTTCAGGCGTTCTGCTTCTGTGGGTGCAGGTCGAGCGTGATGTGCGGGTCGAGCGCGTGCAGGAAGTCGGGGGCGTCGAAGATCTCGCCGGCGGAGACGACGCCGACGGTCTTGGTGCGGCCGGTCAGAACGCGCTCGAGGGCCTCGGTGACGAGGGGCGCGGTGACGGCGTAGATGTCCTGGCCGCTGGCCGTGGCCCGGCGTTCGGCTCCGCCGGAGCGGACGACGACGTCGACGAGGAAGGTCTGGTTCGAGCGCCCGCGCTCGTCGGCGGCGGTCGGAGCCGGCGTGTGGGGGGCGGCGACGTCTCGGGCGGCCTCGACTGTCATGTAGGTGGTCACCTCGGGGATGGAGAGGTGCTGGGGGACGGTGACGACGTCCGCCATCGTGAACTCCCCGATCACCGGCCGGGAGCCCATCGGTTCCGGGAAGGTCCACTCCAGGGTGGGCGCGGCGTCGGTGCGGTGCTCCCACTGTCCACCGCTGTAGCGCAGGCGGTGGTCGCCGCGTCGCTCGCGGGAGACCGCGCCCGAGAGCCGGGTACCGGCGGTGGGGTGCCAGTTGCTGAGCGCGTAGGCGATGTGTGCCTCGTCGGCTTCGGTCCAGTCGCCCATCGCCGCGGTGGCCAGCAGGTCGCCGAGGCCGCCGAAGAAGGCCATGGCCGGAACGATCACCGCTTCCGCGTCCCGGGCCCGCTCGCGGTAGTGGGCGAAGGTGTCGAGGTTGGCCTCGAGCTCGGCGGCCACGTCCAGGTAGGGGATCTTCGCGCGGAGCGCGGCCTCGATCACCGGGCCGGTGGTCGAGGCGAAGGGGCCGGCGCAGTTGATGACCGCCGCCGTTCCCGCCAGGGCCCGGTCCAGCGAAGCCGAATCGTCGACCGACGCCACCCGGGACTCCAGCCCGTGCTCATGGGCCAGCTCTTGCAAGGTGCGCGCGTTGCGCCCGGACAGCACCGGGACGAACCCACGCGCGGCCAGCTCCGCGACCACGAACCGCCCGGTGTGACCGTAGGCACCGAACACCGTAACCAGCTGACCTGACCCCATGAGACCGCTCCCGTGTATTTGAACGCCCGCTGCGAGATCCATCCGCCGCGGCCTGACATCCCCATCCTGTTCCTCGGCCAACGCCCCACGCGAGCGTCGGAAACGACATGTCACGTACAGTTTCGGACATGCCCGCTGTTGCGCTGGCCGTCACCGACGGCATGCTCCACTACGAACTGTCCGTGGCTGTTGAGGTCTTCGGATCCGACCTGACCCATATCGTGGACCCCTGGTACGACTTCTCCCTCTGCGGGAGCGGTCCGGTGCACGTCGGCCGCTTCCGCCTGGAACCCGACCACGGACTCGACCACCTCGCCCAGGCGGACACCGTGGTCGTCCCCGGCTGGGCCGACACCGACCTCGACCCGCCCGCCGAGCTGGTCGAGGCGGTGCGTGCGGCCCACGCGGCCGGTGCCCGCGTGGCCTCACTGTGCACGGGGGCCTTTGTCCTGGGCGCGGCAGGGCTGCTGGACGGCAGGCGTGCCACCACGCACTGGGCCCACACGCGGGAACTGGCCCGGCGCCATCCGTCAGCCGCCGTCGATCCGGACGTCCTCTACGTCGACAACGGAGACGTCCTCACCTCCGCGGGCAAGGCTGCCGCCATGGACCTGTGCCTGCACCTGGTGCGCCTCGACCACGGCTCGGCCAACGCCAACAAGATCGCCCGACGCCTGGTCATCCCACCCCACCGGGACGGCGGCCAGGCCCAGTTCATCGCCACGCCCCTCCCCTCCCCGGGCAACCACCCCCTGGGTGAGCTCTTTCCCTGGGCGCTGGAGCGGCTGGACCAGCCGCTGTCCGTGGAGGATCTGGCCCGACAGGCCCGCATGAGCTCACGCCACCTCGGCCGCCACTTCAAGCACATCACCGGCACCACGCCACTGCAATGGCTCCATACCCAGCGCATTCGCCACGCCCAGGAACTGCTGGAGACCACCGACGCCACCGTGGACAGCATCGCCGCGGCCACCGGCATGGGCACAGCCACCACCCTGCGCCGCCACTTCCACCGCAGCGTCGGCGTCCCGCCCGACACCTACCGCCGCACCTTCCGTCCCTGAATAGGCAGCTTCAAGGCTCCGACGGCCACCCACCAAGGTCCGATATGCACCATCATCGGAGTTCTCCGCAGAACGTTTCAGCCATTCTCAACTACCGGGATCGGGGACAAAGTTCACTTCCTCCGCAGGTCAGCCTGAGTCTCAAACATTGTCGGAGTGAAGCAGAGTTGAGTGAAATCGCAGGTCAGAGGGGGCAGCTTCGGAGTGGTTGATCATCCTCGCGTCGAACAGCCGCACGGCCACCGCGCGGTACCTTCGAGCAGCAAGGAGGGGGCCGCCCTGTTCGGGACCGACGTGCTGGAGATCCACGACCCGGACCCGGTCCTGGGGCTGTCGGAGGACGCGCTGCGTGGCCGGCACCTCGCGCTGTTCCAAGCCCGCGCGTTCGCCGAGCAGGTGCCGGCGACAGCGGCCGCGGCGTCGCCCCGCAGGGTGACAAGCCAGGCGCTGATCTGCTCCTGGGCGTTCCACTGGTCCTGGGCGCCATCCCAGACGCACATGGTCTGCGTGGCTTCCTCAAGGAGGTCCCACTGACGCTGGGCGGCTGCGGAGAGCAGCCGGCGGCTCGGTGGCTTCGACATATCAGCGGGTTCCGAAACCACCCACGCGGAGTGTCGAGCCCGGGGATCTGGAATGAGTGGGGCGGCGGCCCGGTGGGCTGTCTGTCGTACCCCGATCCTGGAGTCCGGCGTATGGACCCGTCGCACCTCCGCCCGCCCGGTACGGCCTTGGGGATCACCGAACAGCCGTTGGTGCTGAGCTTGATCACGGCGTCCAGCATGTCTTCCCGCCACAGGGCTGACTGAGCGTGCCCTGTCGGTCAGGGCCCGGCTCCGGCAGGGTGGGAGCGTCGGCGGAGTGGTCAACGGGAGGGGGCACGGCATGACGTACGTGCCACGGCATTCCGTTTTTCTCTGAGCGGTTCGGTCGAAGGCGAGTGCTGCATCCTTGGGCCGGCACGGCACCGACATGGGTGGGCGCGGGAGGATCAGCACCGCACTTCACTGAGACCGTTCAGGCTGAATCGTTCCCGGATCGACCGGGGCATCACGAGGGAAGAGGCGATCATGGGGGACCTGGACGGCAGGACCGCACTGGTGACGGGCGGCTCGCGCGGGATCGGGCGCGCGGTCGCCCTGCGGCTCGCCGCCGAGGGAGCGCTCGTCGCGGTCCACTACGGCGGCAACGATGCGGCCGCCGCGGAGACCGTGGCGCGGATCGCCGAATTCGGTGGCCGGGCGTTCGCGGTGCGGGCCCGGTTCGGCGAGAGCGGTGCGGTGGACCGGCTGTTCAAGGAGCTCATCGCCGGGTTGGCGGACCACGGCGAGGAGGGCCTGGACATCCTGGTCAACAACGCGGGCATCCACTCGGTCAGTTCGATCGGGCAGCTCACCGAGGAGGAGTTCGAGCGGCTGCTGGCGGTCAACGTGAGCACGCCGGTCTTCGTGGTTCAGCGGGCGCTGCCGCTGCTGCGGGACGGCGGACGGATCGTCAACATGGGCTCGGCGGCCACCCGGATCGCGGAACCCGGCCAGATCGGTTACACCGTCACCAAGGCGGCGCTGGCGGCTCTCGGCCCGTCGCTCGCCAACGAGCTGGGCCGGCGTGGGATCACCGTGAACACGGTCGAACCCGGGGTGGTGCTGACCGACATGATCACGCCCTACGCTGCGGTTCCCGAGGCGGTGGCCGCGCTTGAGTCGATCACCGCGCTCGGGCGGATCGGCGAGCCGGAGGACGTCGCCGACGTGGTGGGCTTCCTGGCGGGCCCGCAGGGGCGCTGGGTCACCGGCCAGACCATCGATGTCTCCGGCGGTACCTACCTCGGACCGATCGCGGCCGGGTGATCACCCGGGGTACCCTCAGGGATCGTTTCGAGGAACTGCTTGCCAAGACTGGGCTGAGCTACTCACGCCTCCTGGCCGAGGCTCCCTGAACAAAGCTGAGGTACCCGGGCCGGACCTAGGAACCCTGCGGGCCCGATCGCGATACCTGCGGTAGCCGAATAAATCACTTGCTGACCGTGGCGAACCGGGAATTCGACGGACAGTCCTTGCGGACCTGGCTGTCTGTGTGCCACACCGACGATGTCGCGGGCAGGGGCAGGGGCAGGGGCAGGGGCAGGGGCAGGGGCAGGGGCAGGGGCAGGGGCAGGGGCAGGGGCAGGGGCAGGGACAGGGACGCCCGCCACGCTGTCGGCCTCTGCCTCGGCGACGCCGGCGGTGTATACGTCTTCGAGTGCCGCACCTGCCCGGAGCGCCCCATCGGGCACTGCTTGGACTGCTCCTGGCTGGGGGACACCAAGCCAGGCACCAAGCACTCAGCCGGGCCGTACCAGGGAGCGGCACGATCCCATCAGGAAAGCGAACAGCTGAGCGCTTTCGGAACTCACCGATACCGACTTCCCGCGGCAGCGGGTGCTCTCGCCACTGCCCTACAACCGCTCTCGTTTTCCGGTGACATATCCACCCGACCCGGCAGGCGTTGAGCGGTACGGCGTGGACCCCTGCCCCATCTTCCGGGGCGGCCCGCGCGAGACGGTCCTGCTCAACGCGCTCGGAGGCAGGGTCGTCCCCGCCTCCGGCAGCCTCACCATCCGAGCGCCCTCGTGGTCACCCCGCAGCTGCAGCCGGGCCCCCGCCGAACCGGGGCACGTCATCGACGGTTGCGTCCGGGCGCAGGCGCACGTACCGGATCGGGTGCCGGTAGACGCCGCCGTGGTCGACGGAGGTGTCGGCGCTGATCTCCCCAACGAGGTCGGGCCGGACCAGGGTGATGTCGAGGACGTCCCGCGTGCCCCAGGCCGAGGAAAATTTCGCAGCGGTCCATGGATGGCCGGAGCCGGCCGGGGTGAGGTGCCCGGCAAGCGTGCGGGCCGCGTCAGGGCGCAGCAGGACCGTGCGGCCGATGGGGCGGAGGCGTCCGGTCGGGTCGTGGCGGCCGAGGATGAGGAGCTGGGGGCGCGTGAGGGAGCCGGTGATGGCGTCGACGATCGCTTTGGTGGTGTCCCGGCGCGGACAGTCCTCCAGCCACTCCCCGGCCTTGCCCGGGGCGGTGGTCATCGGGCACAGGGTCCACGGGGCGGTCAGTGCGTGGCCGCGAAGAGGACCTCCAGGCGTCGGCGGCGCTCGGCGTAGGGCAGGGTCAGCAGCTCGATGCCGTCGATCTGCAGGGCGTCGAAGGCGATGAAGAACGCTGGGGTCTTCGCGGCGAGCGCGGTAGCGGTGCGGCCGCGGGCGGCGGCCCGGCGCTGGAGCGCTTCGAAGGACAGCCGGCCAGCTGCGGTGTCCCAGGCGACGAGCTCGCCGTCGAGGACCAGGCCGTCCGGTAGCTGCTCGGCGGCCGCGATCAAGTCGGGGAACCGGTCCTGGACGAGGGAGACTCGCCGGGTCTGCAGGAGCAGGCGGCCCGGCAGGGCCGGTGGGGGTGAAGAAGATCGCGCGGTGTCCATAACCTCTGCTCCAGGGCCAGGCCGCCCGCCAGCGTCACCGGGTCCGGGAACGGACTCGGCGGCCTGGGCGAGCATCGGCTCGAAGGGAGGGGTCAGGACCACTCGGGGTTGGCCTCCTTCACCGCCGTTCCGGGCCTGGTCCCCCAGCGTCACCGGCCGGGCGCGGTCCGGCGCGCCGGATGCGGCCAGAAGACCCCGCTACGTCGGGCTGCGGGGTGGGCCGGCTTCTGCTGTGGCTCCAAGGAGCCGGGCGCGGCACTCCTGGCAGAGCGGATTCTCTGGGGCTCGACTTGTGGCATGAGGTGCGAGCGATCGGCTCAGTGCAGCTCAGCATCGGTGTGACCCACCGTAACGAGTGCAGCAGGTGTGGCGCCATCGCCGGTCTGAGTGAACGCGGTCTCCGCGGCGGCACCAGCACAGCACCCAGGATGATCTCCCTCGGATGACTGCTCGCCTACCTCTGCGCCGACCCCGTCTCGACACCTTGTTCCTATACGGTGCGCCGGTACATCTGCCGGATTGTGGTTGGGGAGCGCGTGATGGGTGCGGTATCGGGGCCTGCGGGGACGGGCGAGTTGAAGCGGCACCTGAGTGTGTCTGACGCCGTGGTGATCGGCCTGGGGTCGATGATCGGGGCGGGAATCTTCGCGGCCCTGGCTCCGGCGGCCGGTGCGGCCCGGTCAGGGCTGCTGCTCGGCCTGGCGCTGGCAGCGGTGGTGGCGTACTGCAACGCGACGTCCTCAGCACGCCTGGCCGCCCGCTACCCGGCCTCCGGAGGTGCGTACGTCTACGGGCGGGAGCGGCTGGGAGAGTTCTGGGGCTACCTCGCCGGATGGGCGTTCGTGGTCGGCAAGACCGCCTCCTGCGCGGCCATGGCTCTGACCGTCGGCTCCTACGTATGGCCGGGCCAGGCGCACGCCGTCGCGGTGGCGGCCGTGGTGGCGTTGACCGCCGTCAACTACGCCGGGGTGCAGAAGTCCGCCTGGCTGACCCGCGTCATCGTCGCCGTGGTCCTGGCCGTGCTGGCCGCAGTGGTGGTCGCCGCGGCCACCTCCGGCGACGCGGACGCGGCCCGGCTCGGCGTCGGTGACGACGTGACCTTCGGAGGGGTGCTCCAAGCGGCGGGTCTGCTGTTCTTCGCCTTCGCCGGCTACGCCCGCATCGCCACGCTCGGAGAGGAAGTCCGCGACCCGGCCCACACCATCCCGCGGGCCATCCCGATCGCTCTCGGCATCGCACTGGTCGTCTACGCGGCAGTCGCCGTCGCCGTCCTGCTCGTGCTCGGCCCGCAGGGACTCGCCGACGCCACGGCTCCGTTGTCGGATGCCGCGCGCGCCGCAGGCACGGACTGGCTGGCGCCGGCCGTACGAGTCGGTGCCGCGGTGGCCGCGCTCGGCTCGCTGCTCGCCCTGATCCTCGGGGTCTCGCGCACGACCCTGGCGATGGCCCGCGACCACAACCTCCCGCATGCCCTGGCCTCCGTCCATCCGAAATTCCAGGTGCCACACCGGGCCGAACTCGTGGTCGGCGCTGTCGTGGCCGTGCTCGCGGCGACCACCGACATGCGCGGGGCGATCGGCTTCTCCTCCTTCGGGGTGCTCGCCTACTACGCCATCGCCAATGCCTCCGCCTGGACGCTCGCCCCGGACGAGGGCCGACCGGTGCGGATCATCCCGGTCGTCGGGCTGGCCGGTTGCCTCGTCCTCGCCTTCGCCCTACCGGTCTCTTCAGTGATCGCAGGCGCGGCGGTTCTGTCGGCCGGCGCCGCTGCCTACGCGGTGCGTCGCGCGGTGACCGCACGTAGGGCCTGACCAGCGCACCGGCCGCCATCACAGGGCGGCACCGACACCGTTACCGGCCTGTGACCCACATCACACGCGCTTCCTGTCAGGGATCGGGGCGCTGTCCCGCTCAAGTCATCGAGAGCCCAGCGGAGCGAACCGACAGGAGCATCACATGAAGCACCGCATCGTCGTCCTCGGCGCCGGCTATGCCGGGACCTACGTGGCCGGGAACCTGGCCCGCCGGCTGTCCCCGGCGGACACCGAGATCACCGTGGTCAACGCCGTGCCGGACTTTGTCGAGCGGCTGCGGCTCCACCAGGTCGCCGCCGGCCAGGAGATCGAAACCCAGACGCTCGCCGACATTTTCGCGGACACGGGGATACGGCTGCACCTGGCCCGCGTCACCGCCGTCGACCCCGAGCGCCAGGTCGTCGTTGTGACTGGCGCCAACGGCGGTGACGAACTCGGCTACGACACGCTTCTCTACGCGCTCGGCAGCCACGGCGACCGGAGCGTCCCAGGTGCGGCTGAGCACGCCTTCGACATCGCCGCCCGGCCCTCGGCGCTGCGCCTGCGCGAGCGCCTGGACAGCCTGCGGGAAGGCGGGAACGTGCTGGTCGTCGGCGACGGGCTGACCGGCATCGAGACCGCCACCGAGATCGCCGAATCCCGGCCCGGCCTGTCGGTGGCGCTGGTCGCCCGCGACGAGCTCGGCGCCCAGCTCTCCGCCGCAGCCCGCGGCCACCTGCGCCGGGCCTGCGACAGGCTGGGCATCACCGTCATGGAACACACCAGCGTCGAAGCCGTCGAAGCGACACGAGTCCTGTGCCCCGACGGCACCGCCGTGGCTTCCGACGCCACCGTGTGGACGGCCGGGTTCACGGTCAACCCGATTGCCGCCGCTGCCGGCTTGGAGGTCACCGAGAACGGCCGGATCGTCGTCGACCGCACCATGCGCTCGCTGTCGCACCCGAACGTCTACGCCGCCGGCGACAGCGTCTACGCCATCGGCGACAACGGCAGGCCGCTGCCGATGTCCTGCGCCACGGCCGGCTACACCGGCATGCAGGCCATGAAAGCCATCGTGGGGCGCCTGACCGGCAGCAAGATCGGATACGTCAAGCTGGACCACCCGGGCAACCACATCAGCCTCGGACGGCAGGACGGGATCCTGCAGATGGTCGACCACGAAGCGCACGCAAAGCCGAAGTACATGGGCGGCCGGAAGGCCGCACGGATCAAGGCGGGCATCCTCAAGATGTCGCTGTGGACCATCTTGCACCCGACCTTCTGCATGCCCAAGCGCAAGCGCCATCTGGCCGCCGCGCCGGACGCGTCCGTCGCGGAGGCGCTCCCGTACGCGCAGGACGCCCCCGCCGACAAGGCTCGCGTAGCCGCATAGGGTGATCCACATGGGCAGCACCGTCAGTGATCGCTTCGACACCAGTCGGTTCGAGGCCAGCCGATACAGGCTGGCCTCGCTCGCGTACCGTCTGCTCGGCTCTGCCTCCGACGCCGAGGACGCCGTTCAGGACGCGTTCCTGCGCTGGCAAGCCGCCGATCGGCAGCAGATCGAGGCCCCGGAAGCGTGGCTGACCAAGGTCGTCACCAACCTGTGCCTCGACCGGCTCCGCTCGGCACGGGTGCGCCACGAGCGAGCGGCCGGCGTTTGGCTGCCCGAACCGCTCCTGGAGGGCGACCCGATGCTCGGCCCGGCCGACACCATTGAGCAGCGGGAATCGGTTTCCCTGGCCGTACTGACCCTGATGGAACGCCTCTCGCCGGTCGAGCGAGCCGTCTACATCCTGCGCGAGGCATTCTCGTACAGCCACGCCGAGATGGCCCAGATCCTCGACATCACCGAGTCCGCGAGCCAACAGCATGTCCACCGAGCACGGACCCGGATTGCCGCCGAACGCCGCCGAGGCGGCGAGGTCGACCCTGCGTCCGCGCGCCGGGTCGTCGAGGAGTTCCTTGTCGCGGCCGCGTCGGGGCGCACCGAACGGCTGGTGGCGCTGCTCACCGACGATGTGATGGCACTCTCGGACGGCAACGGGCTGGCCAAACGGCTGTTGCGGTACACGACGCCCGAACAGGTTGCCTCCCACGTGCGGGCCGGCTTCAAGCCGACGCCGGCGAAGCGGCGGCTGGCAGGCGGCTCCCCCACGTTCCATTTCGCGCTGGTCAACGGCTCCCCGGCCGTCCTCGCCGTGATCGACCACCGGGTCGTGGGCGCCGTGGCGTTCGAGGTCCGTGACGGGAAGGTCGCGTCCCTGCGCGGCATCGCCGCAGCGGGCAGGCTCGCGCGCCTCAACGAGGCTTGGCGGCAGCACGAACCCGACGCTCCGGTCATTGCCGCATGGTGATCGGATCGGCCGACCAGGTCTCCGGTCTCCCGCCGGGCCTGGGCCGGCTGCGCGGACAGCCGACGGTACATCGGCGGCGTGTGCGGCAGCACGCCCTCAGCTGCGAGTCGGTACATGACCTGCCTCAAGGTCACCTTGAGTGGCGTACCCGTCCACGACCTGCCGGGCCCGTTCCACGACGAAGGGCCACCGGATCCGTTCACGAGCCATACCGGTACATGTACGCCTCCACGGCCGCCAGTCCTCTAGAGACGGACAGACCTCTGCCCTCGGCTATCGCGAGGTAAGAGGTGTCGTTCTCCGAAGGGGGCTTGCCCAGGGCCCCTGACCTGCACGAATGGAAGATCACCAGCTTCGGGGGGTCCCACCTCCGGTCACACCTGCGGTCCCCCGCCTCGTGCACCCTTCCAGACACCTCTGCAGCCCCCTTCCGGTGCAACCCCTTCCTGAGCCAGGTGCGGCCTACAGCCGGTCCAGCGCTGCACGAGATGACGCCCGGTGGACATCGGTGTGTGAAGACCGAAGATCACGCGGTGGCGGCAGGTCACAGCGTAGACCCTGCCCAGTGGCAGGAGGCGTTCGAGGGCCTGATGAGCGGGATAGCGGGACGGTTCACGCGGGTCGAATCCCGGTGCCGGGCCCGGAAGTCGGTACTCGGCCTGCTGTCGGACCTGCCGCGCAAGAACCGCTGGACCATCGCCGAGCCGAGTGGGCCGGGGACAGAACCCCGGACGGCATGCAGCGGCGTGCCCAGGGCCTGCCGGTGGAGTCGTCGGCCGATCCCGCCCCGTCCTCGGCCACACCCGCCGCCCCGTGAGCCGTCATACAGCCCAGCCCAACCGACCCCGCCTGCCCCTCACACAGGAACAGCGAATCCCATGACAGCCAGCAACCAGACCTGCTAACCGCCCCACAACAGCCGCTTGGTCACCTCATGACAGCGACCACAACCCCGCCCCGCACCTTCTACCAGGACATCCGCATAACGATTCCGCTGACGCCCACCCACTGCCACCCCACCACCCACTCACAACGGCGAAGGCGACCACGGCCGACTCGGCGTCCAGCCGCCTCAACGCGACACCATGGCAGGTGTCCTCCCGCTCGGGCTGCTCAGGGCGCGGTCACATCAATGCCCGCCAGCGCATCTCGATCGGCGATCACCTCCACCTCGGTGATCAGGCCACTCTCCCCCTTCACCGTGAACCGCAGCACCAGGCGTAGCCCGCGCCCATCGGCCATGACCAGCCCGAACTCTCCGTCCAGGAGCGCCACCCCGGTCGTCGCGGCCCGCCCGATCGCCGCCATCGCTCCCTTGGCAACGGTGTGCGCTCCCAGCACCACGACCGGTTCGGGTGTCGGGATCACGGCCGGGTCCGCGGTCAGCACCACGTCCGGGTGCAGCAGACCCACCAGTGCCTCGAAGTCCCCGGCTCGGGTCGCGGCGAGGAAGGCGTCGACGGCTTGTCGCTTTCGGCCCTGGGGTTTCGGTCCGGCGGGGGGCTGGGCGCCGCGGACGCGCCGTCGGGCGCGGCTGGCCAGCTGGCGTGCGGCGGCCGGCGTCTTCTCCAGCATCACGGCGATGTCGTCGAACGACACCGCGAACAGATCGTGCAGCACGAACGCGAGCCGCTCCGCCGGTCCCAGTGCCTCCATGACCACGAGGAGCGCCACACCGACCTCGTCCGCCATCTCGGCCTCGGCCGCCGGATCGATGGCCTCCGGCCCGGCCTGTGCCACGGGTGCCCCGTCGACGCTCTCCTCGCGTCGAGCCTGCCGGGCGCGGAGAAGGTTCAGGCAGACCCGGGAGACGATCGTGGTCAGCCAGCCGCCGATGTTGCGGACATCGGCGATGTCGGTGGTGCTCGCCCGCAGCCAGGCTTCCTGGAGTGCGTCGTCGGCCTCGGTGAGCGAGCCCAGCATGCGGTAGGCCACCGCCCGCAAATGGGGGCGTTCCATCTCGTACCGCTCGGCCTGAAGACATTCTTCCGCCATCTGTCACATCCCCTCGCGCAGCCGTGTCAGTGAAGCAGAACGACCACGGCAGACCCCGCACCGATCCCCACGGTGCCAAGACCGAGGAGACACCATCATGACCCACAAGATCAACACCCCCATCCTGGTCACCGGCGGCACCGGCACCATCGGCCGCCTCACCGTCCCGCTCCTGGTCGCGGCCGGTCGCACCGTCCGCGTTCTGTCCCGTGGCGGCCGCCCCTCGAACATCGCACCGGATCCGCGCGTCGAATACGTACAGGCCGACCTGCTGGCCGAGGGCGAACTGGACCCGGCGCTGATCGGCGGCGCCGAAACCGTACTGCACCTGGCCGGTGGCCCGAAGGGCGACGATGCGGCGACTGCGCGACTGGTGCGGGCCGCACGGGCCGCTGGGACGGTGAAGCACCTGGTCCTGGTGTCAGTGGTCGGCGCGGACGCGATGCCGCTCGGGTACTTCCGGGCGAAGGCGGGCGCCGAGCGAGCCGTCATGGAGTCGGGGATCGGCTGGACTGTGCTGCGGGCAGCGCAGGTCAACGAGCTGCTGCTGAAGATGGTCGGAGCGATGGGCCGGATGCCACTGGTGCCGGCGCCGGGCGGACTGCGCTTCCAGCCCGTGGACGCCGCCGAAGTCGCTGCCCAGCTGGCCGGGTTGACCCTCGGGACTCCAGCCGGACGGGTGCCCGACCTGGCCGGGCCGGGAGTGTACACACTGCCCGAACTGGCCGCCGCGCAGCGTGTCGCCGCCGGCGCCAAACCGCGCCGCACCCTGCCGGTCCGCCTCCCCGGCAAGGTGGGCCGCGCCTATCGGGCGGGCGCCAACCTCACTAGCGACGACGCCCGGATCGTCGGCCGCGACTGGGAAGCGTTCCTCGCCTCGTGACCGGTCATCCAACGGCAACAGCGGTACAGCGGGATCGCGGACGAGATCTGCTCGTCACAGCCGTCGCCGACTCGTCTACGAGGCCTTCCGGGCCCTGCCTTCGAGTACTGCTGCACCTTCAACAACGCACCATCCCGGCGCCGGACCCTCCCGCAGTACGGCGTGCTGCCGAAACCCGGGTACTGATCGCTTCCATGGTCGTGGGCACCGAAGAGGGTCACCGCGCATACTTCCGCGCCGACCAGGCGTGGTGGTACATCGTGATCCTGGCCGTCGGCTCCATGATCAGCCGTGGGCTGGCCAAGTCCGGCAGCCGGGACCCCTACGACGAGTCCCACTGACCCGCATCACGGGCGCCGGCAGCATCCGGTGCGCTGCACCCGCCGCGCCGGTGTGTAGCACCAGGGCGGAGCGGATGAGCGCGCGTCGCGACCAATACATCGGTCGTGCCGCGCGCTTACTGATCGTTTCAGAATGAGCGCGTGGGTGGCGGAGACAGATGAGGCTGCAGGCCAGTTCGAGGCGGCCCTGGACGCCCGGGTCCTAACGTAGGGCGGCGGCGACCAGGCCTTCGAGGGCCTCGCGCGGTACTTCGCCGCCGCTCACCAGCCGGTCGAAGACCAGTCCGTCGATGCAGGTCAGCAGGATGTGACTGCGATTCTCGACGTCCGTCACGCCGTGCGCGGCGAGGAACAGCCGGACAGCATCACGGCCGGCGTTGTCGCGGGGTACGAGGATCTCGCGCAGCTCACGGTCACGCACGCTCTCGACGGCACACGCGTAGCGAGCCAGCGAGCGGCGGCGGCCCTCGCCGGTGAGTCGCTGTCGGGCGAGCAGCACCATGCCGTCCACCAGTTCCTCGGCGGTGCGCAGAGGTGGCAGTTCTTCGGCCATCGTTTGCAGTTCTGCCTGGTCGAGTTGGACCAGGCGTGTGACCAGACCGGTGAGCAGCGCGGCCCGGGTGCGGAAGTACGCCGACGTGGTGCCGGGCGGCATGGCCGCTTTGCGGTCGACGGCACGGTGAGTCAGGCCGCGGACTCCTTCGTCGGCGAGTACGTCGAGAGCCGCGTCCGCGAGGAGGGTGCGCCGATCCGAAACCATGGCTCCTTTCTACACCTGTAGAGCCTCAGATAGAGTCACCCTTCTACAGCTGTAGAAGGGTGGGGGCTTCGGCATGGGCAACACGGCAGTGGTGGTCGGAGGGGGCATCGGCGGGCTGGCCGCCGCGATCGGACTGCGCCGCATCGGATGGGAAGTAACAGTCATCGAGCGCGCCTCCACGCCCGAGGACGCGGGGGCGGGCATCTCACTGGCCGCCAACGGCCTGCGGGCACTGGACGAACTCGGCGTCGGCGACGCGGTACGGGATGCCTCGCGAGGTCAGTACAACGGCGGCACTCGCACACCGCAGGGCGGTTGGCTGGCCCGGATGGACGGCTCGGCGCTGGAGAAGGCGGTGGGCACACCGATCATGGGCATCCCCCGATCCACCTTGCACCGACTGCTTCGCGAATGTCTGCCCGCCGAGGCGCTGCTGATCGGTTCCGAGGCGGACTCGGTCGAGCAGCCCGGCCCCGGGACGGTTCGAGTGAGCTGCGGCGAGACGGTCCTGGACGCCGATCTTGTAGTGGCGGCCGACGGCATCTGGAGCAAAGTGCGCAGCCATCTCTTCCCAGCCCACCCCGGTCCGGTCTATAGCGGCTCGACGGTGCTGCGCGCCATCACCGAGCAGGCGGTCGAACTGCGCACCGACTTCGAGCTGACCTGGGGGCACGGCGCCGAGTTCGGCCACATCGCCTTCCACGACGGGCGGGCCGAGTGGCACGCCGTCCTCAACCTCCCCGCCGGGACGCGGTTCGCCGACCCACTGGACGAACTGCGCAGACGATTCCATACCTGGCACGACCCGATCCCCGCCCTGCTCGACGCGACCCGGCCCGCCGCCGTGCTGCACCACGACGTCAACGAACTCCGCACACCGCTCCCCTGCTACACGGTCGGTCGGACCGCGCTGCTCGGCGACGCGGCACACGCGATGACCCCCAATCTCGGACAGGGTGCCTGCCAGGCGCTGGAGGACGCGGTCACTCTGGCCGCCGCGCTGGCCACCGAGGCCACCGTGAAGGCCGCGCTCGCTCGCTACGACGCCGAGCGCCGACCGCGCAGCCAGGCCGTCGCGCGGGCCGCCCGGCAGGCCGGGCGGATGGGCCAGCAGCTCTCCCACCCGCTGGCCGTCGCCCTGCGGAACACGGCGATGCGGCTGACACCCTCGCGCGCCGCAACGCGCATGATCCTTCGGCACCACGCCTGGGTCCCACCACAACTGAGCTGATCCGATTCGCACCCCGCCAACTCACCACCAGACGCCTCCCGAGACGAAGTCGAGCTGCGGGTCTTGCCGTTGGCGGTCACGGTGGGCAGGGTGTCCGGGTGCGTGCTGATCTTGTTCCAGACGACCTGTGGGAGCGCGTGGCTCCGCTGTTGCCGCGTGCTCCCGAGCGCAGTTACCGCTATCCCGGGCGACTGCGTGTTCCCGACCGGGTGGCCCTCGCTGGCGTCTTGTACGTGCTGCGGACTGGTGTCGCATGGCGCGATGTCCCGATGGAGACTGTGGGCTGTTCCGGGGTGACGGCGTGGCGCCGACTGCGGGACTGGACCGAGGCCGGCGTCTGGCCGCGTCTGCACGCGGCTCTACTGGCCGAGTTGCGGAGCACCGACCTGCTGGACCTGGACGACTGTGCCGTGGACGGGTCGCACGTCCGGGCCCTCAAAGGGGGGACCACGTCGGCCCATCACCCGTCGACCGCGCTCGTGCCGGCTCCAAGCACCATCTGATCGTCGACCGCCACGGGACCCCACTCGCCGTCACACTCACCGGCGGCAACCGCCATGACGTCACCCAGCTCATGCCGCTGCTGGAGTCGGTCCCACCGATCCGGGGCCTGCGAGGACGGCCCCGCCGCAAGCCCCGGCGCCTGTACGCGGACCGGGGCTACGACTTCGACAAGTACCGCCGCCTGTTGTGGAAGCGCGGCATCAAACCCATGATCGCCCGACGCGGCGTCGCCCACGGCTCTGGACTGGGCAAGGTCCGCTGTGTGGTCGAGCGCGCGTTCGCCTGGCTGCACCAGTTCAGCGACTCCGCATCCGCTACGAGCGACGCGCCGATCTTCACCAGGGTCTGCTCGAACTAGCATGCAGCCTCATCTGTCTGCGCCGCCTACGAGCCTCATTCTGAAACGATCAGTCAGCCATGATTCCGCGCGCCTAGCTGTGGGGCTGTGCTGTGCCAGGTAGGCCCGCGACCGCCTCCCGCGCCAAGGGTGCTCAGGCGGTGGTGCGGTTCCCTGGACGTGCGGCGAGCGCGGCCTCGGCGCTGGGGTAGGCGGGCAGGAAGGTGTCCACCCCGGTGACGCTGAGCAGGCGGCCCAGCCGGTCGGTGCTCGAAGAGGCGCACCTCGCTGGTCTTGGTCGGCCACGCGAGGACGGCGTCGGTGTTGAAGCTCAGGCCGGTCTCCTTGATGGCGTGCTTGACCTCCACCTGCCAGTCGGTCAGATGGTCCCGGCCCCTGAAGGCAAGGATCATGTCCGTCACCGCGACGCCGTGCGGACCGAACCCGGCCTTCGCCGCCTTCGCTCCGGTGCCGGCCTTCGGACGGGGAGGCAGCTCGTTGCCGTCGGCCAGAGCCTTCTGCCCCGCCGGGGCCAGGTTCCAGATCGGGTGCCGTCCGGCCTTGCCGTTCGTCTCCGCCAGTCCCAGCTCCGCCAGCTTCTTCATCGCCCTGCGCACCTACGACCGGCCGTCAGCATCCTCCGCCGTGATCACCTGGGCCATCTGCCGGACCATGGCTGTCCGCACGCACCCCGGCATCCGCAGCGCATCGGCCCGCACCTTCCCGACCGTGGGAGTGGACTTCTTCCCCTTCGCCGACGTCTCAGGAAGGGAGAGAGGTTGTCAGCGTGCCGGGAGACCCCCTGGCGGGCGATGTGAGCTGCGGTGATCGGGACGACGTGGAATTGTTCGCGGCACCGTTCACGGCACTGGATTCCGGGCCGCCCGGGAGGCGTTCAGCACCCCTTGACCAGGGGGGACGCGGCTCCGGGTCGGGCTGCCGGGCGCGGCTGGCGTACGTCATGATCAAGCTCCTCATGCAGGTGGCGCGGGGGGGGCCGGATGGCATCCCCCCGTCACTTGCTAGAGGTGTTGGCGAAAGTCGACGGTGTGGCACTCCCCCGAGCGCGTTACCGACCTGTGATCGTCAGGCGGGGGCGGCTGTCCTCTGGCAGTGAACTTGGACCGCCTGCCATCGAAGCTGGACGGGTTCACGGGGTACGCGTTGACAGGGCACCTGAATGCCGGGCCGCAGTCAGTTACCGCGGGGATGGGACGGGAAACGACATGTCGTACATGCAGCACTTGGCCAAAGGAGCGGGGCAGGGCTCCCCGCCCTTCTGGATCATCGCCATCGGTTTGATCGTCATCGTTGGAGTGGCGTTTGCGCTGAGCAGGGCGCGCAGGAGATAGAATGCGGGGCTCAGGCCGTCCAGCTTCGATGGCAGCCGGTCCAACTGCGATGTCAGAGGACAGCGGCACAGAGCTCGGAGACGATCGCGAACGACGTCGTCACCATCCGCACCGCCATGGCCGGCGGCATCACCGCGTGCCTGGTCTCGCCGTGCGCCATGCCGTTGCGGATCTACCGACCGTAGTCGAGGTACTCCGCCTGCCGTTCCGTCAGGATGCCCACGTCGGCGCCCTGCTTGATGAGCTGGTGCAACGGCTTGGTGCCCACGTCCGGGATCCGGTCGCGCAGCACGATCTCCACCGCGATCAAGGAGTGCATGACCGCCACGTTGGAGAACCCGTAGCAGTAGTAGGACTGGCGCAGCAGCTCGCGGGCCGTACGCAGGACCGTCGCCGCGGCCTCGGGAACGCCGACGGGCACGACCCGGACCTCAACGACGTCGTGCAGGTCGGCGTAGCTGTGGACGAAGTAGTGGGCGCGTTCGTCCGGGACCGGGAACGGCAGCCGCTGCGTGCTCATCCCCGAGTCTCCCAGCGGCACGCCCAGGCACGAAAACCGGCGGGCTGGCTCTGTCCGCGAGAACGGGCAGCGGATGTACACCGGTGTGGGAGGCAGCCGCCGCCTGAGGGGCAATCGAAATGTTCACGGGTTTCGACAGCAGCACTGGCACCGAGAGGTTGCTGCTGGGGGTGCGATGGCCGACGTCGCCGGTGTGCCGGCTTCAGGCAGGCGGTAACTGCCCTGGACGGTGACCGTGCCGGTCCACCCGTCC
>NZ_JAQYXC010000176.1:0-283 GCF_036322365.1 Streptomyces sp. SP18CS02 | reverse complement strand
GGCGAGTTCGCGGTAGTGCACGAGGTGGCGGTGCTCGGTGCCGTCCCGGTCGCCGGCCTCGTCGAGACGCTCGGCCGCGTACTCCGCCACCGTCTCCAGCAACCGGTACCGCATCACCCCCGGCACCACCGCCCCCGGCACCGCACCGGGCACCGCCGCCCCCGGCGCCGCGACCACCAGCGACTTGTCGACAAGGGAACCCAGCACCCCCACGACGTCCGGCCCCCCGCAGACCGCCTCCGCCGCCTCCAGATCACACCCGCCGGAGAACACCGACAACCGC
>NZ_JAQYXC010000175.1:0-14729 GCF_036322365.1 Streptomyces sp. SP18CS02 | reverse complement strand
CCGGGCCCCCGGGGCCTCAGGCCAGCCGGGCTGGGGGGGGTAGCCCCGGCCCGGGCGGGACCCCCCCCCCCCCCCCCCCCCCCCCGCAGCCAGAACGGCCTGCGCGAACACCGAGTCCGCGCCGACGGCGAGACAGGAGAGACCGGCCAACTCCGGTCCCCGGCAGGGGACCAACAGCCGGTCCAGGGCGGCACGGACGAGGCCCAGGCTGCGATCGGTCAGGTCCATGTGCCCGGTCACGGCCACGCTCGTCAAGGGCTTCCACTCTCCGCTCACCATCGGTCATTCTCAGCCATCCTCAGTCGATTCCGGCCGAGTGTGCGAGATCGTGCCGACAGGCCCTACGCGTGGCAAGCGTTCGGTCACCACCGCACCCAGGGACGCGTCACGCACCGGTTCGAGGTGAAGCCGACTTCCTCCTGGCCGAAGTACCCACCCGTCCCTCCCCTGGCCTCGATGCCCGGCTCCGCCTCCGCGCCCAGCACGTCCTGGCCGACACCGGAGGCCGCCATCACGGCTGCCCAGAATCTGGGCGACAACCATCGATTCATGACCCAACCACTGTAAAATCGGGGTGTGGTGCCTGCACTTGAAGTCGTTACGTGGATTGCTTTCGTTGCGGCCACGGTTCATCTCATCACAGCGTTCGTTCACGCCCGACGGAATCAAGCGACGCACAGGTCCACGCCACGTACGGGAGCAGAAGGGGTCTCAGCCAGCATAGGATGGCCCGTCTCGACGGCCGTCGTGTTATGGGTGATGGCGGACACCTTGGTGTCGGAGCGCCAAAGCCTTGGAACGTACTCCTATGTGACGACCCGCGAAGATCTAGGGGACTCCGTGTTCCCGCCGCTCGTGAGTCTGGTCGGCGACCTGGCCATCACTGTACTGATCCCTTGCATAGCAACCGCCCTGTTTGTTGCGATGATCAGAATCTTGATCATCGAACTCTCGGAGAAATCACTTCCTCCTGTTCATATCGTGCCGCTACTGGCCGCTACTGCGGCCATCGGGTTGGCTTTCACCAACGACGTGCACACCTCCTCGCAGGACATCGAGTGGCCTTTTGTGACGTTGGGCCTCGCCGGAGGGCGCGGCATGAATGTCGACCATTTCCTTCCTTCATCGCTCCGCACCAGCCGGTCCGCCACCGCAACTGATTCCGGGGTGTCAAGTGCGGAGCGCGCCATCGCAAGTCCAAAAAGGCGGCCTTTGCTGGGATGGACACTGACCGTTCTGGCACAGGTAATGCTGGCCATCAGCCTCCTGGCACTCCTCTTCGTATTTCCGCTGCATGATTTTTTTCTACTCAACGCGAAGGGGGACGTCGCACTCCTTCCGTATTGGTTACGAGTCCTGATCGTGGTACCAGTCGGACTGATTTCGGGCGAGCTCTTCGTCGGCAGCTTTGCCGTGTCGAAGCGGGGAAAGAAGTATCGACGAATCATCCCCTCGCTCGAGGAGATGACCGGAGAGCGCTACCTGCTCTACTTGCGGCCCTTCGTATACGATTTCGCGCTGGCTCATCCTCTGAACGAGGCTCCTGGGCGGTACACCAGCTCACCCTTCGAGCTTCCAGGGCAGTCGTACGAGGAATTCATGGTATGGCAGTTCCGCAGTCTCGGCCGTGTCATCGCGGTCGGGCAACCCGGCGAGCGACTGCCGCACATCGGGGCGGAACGGGGCTACCTTCCCCTTGACGACTGGAAGGACACGGTCAGCAGGCTGATCCAGGGAGCACACGCAGTGGTCATGATCGCAGCTCCAACGCCCAGCACGGCATGGGAATTCACCGAAGCACTACGCACGATCTCACCTACCCGACTCCTCTTACTCATCTACGACGACGCGGACTACCGGACCTTCCGGGAAATCGCCACGGAAGAGTACACAACGAGATCATCCATAGAGTCCGCCATTTCCGAGTGGCCCCCGTTCCCCCAATTACCGGACATACCGTCGCCGACTCCGCACACCAAAGGGATTCTTTGGGAGTTTCCCCTTGAAGGAGTCCTGTCCTTCGACCAGCAATACCGTCCACATTTCACGCGGTTCCCTGCGACCGTGCCGCGAGTGAGGCATGTCTGGACCATACGCCGACTGGTACGGCGTACATTCAAACCCGTTCTGGATTCCATCTCTCGGTTGCCGCCGGCGCCACCAGTTGGCTGACCTCACACTTCCGTGAGCGCGCCGCGCACCATACCCAGACCAGGTAAGGGTCCGCAGATCAATAATCCGTGGCTCTCCCATCGATGGTTCATTGGCCCGGCATGCGCGGGTCGGACAAGCAACGGACGGCACAGGCAGCGAAGTTCGCGGCGATCCTGCCTCACTTGGACGAGCGACAGCGTCGTCTGTTGACAGGGACGGAGGCCCGGTGGCCGGGGCACGACGAGGTCAGGGCGGTCGCAAGCGCCTGGGCGAGCGCGAGCCGGCCCCCTGCCGGGTCAGTTCGGCAGCGAGCTTGCGGATGGACTCGCACGTCCAGCGCAGCGGCGACATGGGATCCCCACGCACATGAGGCTCCACCAGAGACAGCAGCGCATCCCGCGGGACGGTGGACACCCATGAAATTCCCGACCATGAGCTGGGCAAGGCAGTGCGCTACGGGATCTACGACAGCGCCGCGGAACAATGGGCACTGACGGCCCGGCTGACAGTTCGTCGGGCATCGGCCTCGGCGTCGCCGCTGCCGCCCTGAACCGGCCGCACCTGACAACCTGCTGCGCGCGAGCACGCCCCACCGCGCCGCTGGATTCGCCGTTGTCATCGCGGCAGGAGTGGTGGCTACCCGACCCCGTAGAAAGTCGCCGTGCAGGGAGAACAGGGCCAGGGTGGTGCCCGTGGTGTCGCAACCCTGGTCGCCGACCTGGTCCGCCCCCTCGTCCCGGACCTCTGCGGGGAGGCTGCCGAGGGAGAAGTGCCGGGCTGTGAGGCATCACCCGGAGAGGACGCCTGGGCCGCCGACGGCACTCCGGCTGTCGGCCCACAACTGCCGGAAGTGGCCCGGCTTCTCGTTCCCCGCGCTGTCGGCAAGGGCTCGGTCTTGCCGCCGGCACGTGGGTCGGCGACGGGACGGCCGCCTCCGCCCCGGTCGATGAGGAGCCCCCGGCGTGACCCTGGCCCGGACCCCCGAGCTCCTTCTGGTGGCTCGACCATGCCTCCGAGCAATCACTCAGCCCTGCCTTGCGGCCGATCGGCACGGCCGGGTTCCAGGAGACAGAAGGAAGGATCACTGGCCACCACTCCCTGTACGGTCCGGCATCTTCCTGGGCCGACGACCTGCTGCGACTGGCAGGGACCGTCTTCCTCGCGGACAAGCCGGCATTCCGGGAGGCGACGGAGGACCGCTGGTCCCGTAGGTTCCGGCTCTCGGTGCCCGCCTCCGGTACGGACACCACCCCCTACGAAACGTCACCCTGGCATCCCGCCCTCAGCGCCCAGCGATCCGAGCACTGGCGCGCCCTCCGGAACTGGTGAGACCTTCCCTACACCGTCTTCGACCTGATCGGCGAGGTATCCCTGCCACCGGGTGCCCCGGCCGGGAACTGGCTCCAGGTCATCGGACGCGGCCGGGAGGAGCTGCGGGAACTCACACGGTGGGCGGAGTCCGAGGCAGAGGGTGCGGCATCAGCCGAACCTCCGCCCACACGGTCTTGCCGACCGTGCCGGACGAAGACGGCCGGCGGTCGCCGCGCGGGTCGGTGACCTCGACGCCAACCGTGCAGGTGTGGAGCACCAGCGCGAGCCGGAAGGGGAGCCGTGCCCTCCAGTGCACGGCGCCCCGGTTCCGGCCCGACCGGAGCAGACCGGAGCAGACCGGACGGCGTGGGGGCCGGGCATGTGCGTGACCGCCACGCACTCCACGTGATGCGCCATCGGAAAGGTGTCACGCTGTGCCCGACACGAGAGAACGCGCAGGTCAGGCGGGGTTTTCTGGCCCAGCCAGCGGCCTGTCGGGGGCATGGAGCGTCACATGGGCGTCACCGCCGCTGAGCGATGAGGCCGCACCGCGGGCTGCTCGGATGCAGTGCACCGGCTGCTGCGCCCGGCGGGGCCCAAGGCCGGCCCGCGGCACCGAACGGGGCACCGGCGCAGGGCGAGGGAAGCATGACCGCCGGATCTTGGCTGTCCTCCACGCAAGCCGTCCAGTGGGACGGGAGCCGTGAAGTATGCATTGGCGGAGGCGCAGGCCGTCTTGCGTGGACGAGCCGAACCGACCGGGCACCCGCGACACGAACAACCTCGCCCTGTCCGTGACGTCGGCCGAAGGCAGCCCTGCTGCTCTGCGGCCTTCGCTTTCGCGGCCGGTGTGGCCGAGCCTACGGTTTCGGGCGGTCGCCCGAGGCTTGGCGGGTGTCCGCGCCGGAGCTGACGTGCCGCTGGGTCTCCTGCGGACCGTGCCAGTCCAGGCACAGCACGGTGGCATCGTCCTCGAGTCGGTCGCCGGCTGCGCCCCGTACCGCTGCGGTCATGGCCAGAGCGGTCTCGCGGGGGTGCAGGTTCCGGGTGCGCTCCAACAGGTCGGGGAGATCGACTTTCTCTCCATGGCGTTCGAGCATGCCGTCGGTGAACAGGAGCAGTCGGTCGCCGGGGCGCAGGTCGATGTCCTGGGCGCGGTAGGGGTGGGGCAGGGGCACGGAGAGGCCGAAGGGATGGTCCACCTCGCAGGTGATCGCCTTCGCGACCCCATGGCGCAGTCGCAGTGGCCAGGGGTGGCCGGCGTTGACGAGCTGGGCCCGCCCGGTGTGGAGGTTGATGCGCAACAGCTGCCCCGTGGCATGGCCCTGGCCGTGGTCGGCCAGGGCCTGGTCCGCCAGATGAGCCTGCTCGATCAGGCCGGCCCCCGCGCGACGGGCGCCCCGCAAGGCGCCGACCAGCACGGTGGCGGCCAGGGCCGCGTCGATGTCGTGCCCCATGGGGTCGGTCACCGACACGTGCAGGGTGTCGCGGTCCAGGATGTAGTCGAAGGTGTCGCCGCTGAGGTCTTCGGAGGGCTCGAGGCTCCCGGACAGGGCGAACTGGGCCGCCTCGCACGACAGGGACGGGGGAAGCAGCTGGTACTGGATCTCCGCTGCCAGGGTGGGCGGCCTGGAACGCTTGCCCCAGATGAAGAGGTCGGTGAAGCGACCGTTGGCGATCACGACGTAGGCCAGGACGTGCGCGGCCTCCCCGACCGCGGTGAGGGTGTCCTCGCCGGGCCCGGCCGGCAGAAGGAGTTCCAGGAGCCCGATCGCGTCCCCCCGGTTGGTGACGGGCGCGATGACGCGGTGTCCGCGGGGGGTCGCCTCCTGGTACAGCCGCTGGGTACGGATCACATGCTCGTACACGCTGCCGAACAATGGAATCCGTTCCGCTTCCCGGTCGCTCTCCCCCACAGCGGTGGTGGACAGCCGGGCCACCGCCTTCCCCGTCAGGTCCACGATGAGGAAGGAGACCTCGACAGCCTCGAACCGCCGTCGCAGATCCCGCGCGACGACGTCGACGGCGTCCACCGGCGCGGCCGTCTCGGCTGCGGTCAGAAGCCGAGGAAGCCCACTCTGCCCATCACTCACGGCCATGGTCCCTTCGACGAACCCCTCCCTGCGCCGACCCGGCAATCCGCCAGGACGAGCGCCACCAGCCGGGCTCTTCACCTACACATCATCCACCAGGAGAGAGAGGCGGCCACAGGTCTGCCGCAGCGCGGCGCGGCGGCGGCCACAGGTCTGCCGCAGCGCGGCGCGGCAGGTTACTGACATGTAGGGCCGCGGTGAACATCGATGCAGCTCGGCGACCGGCGCGCGCTCGCCTCGACCAGCGCCTTCCGCGCCAGGTCACCTCGGCATCGCCGGGCCGCTCACGGAAGCCCGTGGAGTTGATCGCCGACTAGTGGGCGAAGACTCCCGGGCCGCCGCTGTCCCGGGTGATGAAGCCGACGCCCTTCTCCGCGTTGCACCACTTCACAGTTCCGGTAGCCATGTCTCATGCCTTCCGGTGGCTGAACGCCTCCTTCGAGGTGCGGAGGACGAAGGTGATCGCCCTGGTTCCTGCGGCACAGCACGGCGAAGCGCCCACGCCGAAGGCGTGGGCGAAGGGAACTTCCGAACCACGACAGCTGACGGGGACGGTAAGCGTCCGCCACCCCCGTCACCACAAGGGCTCCTCCACGTGGGAGCGGTCCCGCCGAGGACGGCGGGGCGCGCACCGTCTCAGGCCGCGGCCGGCGGGTCCGCCGCTTCGGCGGCGCGGCGGTATTCGGCGTTGATGCGCTGGGCTTGCTCCAGCTGGTCTTCCAGGACGATGATGCGGCAGGCCGCTTCGATGGGCGTGCCCTGGTCGACGAGTTCGCGGGCGCGGGCGGCGATGCGCAGCTGGTAGCGGGAGTAGCGGCGGTGTCCGCCCTCGGAGCGCAGCGGGGTGATCAGGCGGGCTTCGCCGATGGCGCGCAGGAAGCCCTGGGTGGTGCCGAGCATCTCGGCGGCCCGGCCCATCGTGTAGGCGGGGTAGTCGTCGTCGTCGAGACGGCCGTACGAGTCGTCTGCTGTCATCTGCACCTCTCTCTGGAACGCGTGGAGGGGCCCTGGCGCCGTACTGGCACCAGGGCCCCGAAGGAACTTCTACACCACGTGCCGACCCTGATACCGCGCCGGCCTTCTGTGTCCGCCTGCCCGACCCAGTCGCTGTCGGGAGTGCGGGGATCGCGGTTGCTTGACCGGAGACCACCTCACTATCGATGTCCTGCGGTACCCGGACTCGAGACGTCCGTCCGGGCGATCCTGATGGTGCTCCGTTCCTCCGTTCTTCCCTCGGTGATCAACTACTTACCATCGGGGTACTGCGCACTGCTGGTACTGCGTACTGCGGGTGATGCGAATTGCTGAGCGACCTGCGACAGCGCCACTCTTCGGCAGCCAGCCCCGTTGCCCGTCCTGCGTCTGCTCCGGCTTGGAACCCCACTGCCGAACTTCCCGGTGCGCGCGTCCGCAGCCGACGCCTTCACCAGGGGTACTGCTCTCTCTTCACTGCTGAGTACTGCGCACTGCACTCGCGGGTTCCGCGTCTGACGGCGGTCCCGCTCGTGGCGGCCCCTGATCACTGCGGGCCACCCGGTCCGGCCGTCAGTCCCGTCGCCGTCCTGCAACCACCCTGGCTTCGAAACTCCACCGCCGCACCGTCCTGCGTACTGCGACTACGGGTACTGCGGCCCGGCAGTTCGTCTCTGCCGGGCCCTTCTGTCTCTCTGGCTACGAGAGAAACCATAGCGACGCCACCACCCAATGTCTACTCCGGCCGACATAGATTTTTGGGCGTTCGGCCATGAGGTAATCGACCTCGAACAGTGATGCGGGCGGGGCATGGCGCGGGCACGCCGGATCGGCCGCCCTGCCGGGCAGCTGCAGCGGACAGGAGGGAACGGGCAGGGCGATCCAGAGACCAGGGGGCCTGGTGGGCCTGGGGGCCTGGTGGGCCTGGGGGCCTGGTGGAGACGATGAGCGTCGACGTCGCGACAGACCGCCTCGCCGGGTCCGTCGCCGCCGCATGTGACAGCGCCGGGCATTTCCTCGAAGGGCTCGTGCCGGCACGCGCATCCGAGGCCGCTGACACCGTGGTCCCGGTCGTCCCGGAGCTGGTCAGCTGTGTCACGGCGGCGGCATCCGCACCCTGGACCTGACCGCGCACCCGGGCGGCGCCGAGGTGGCCGTGCACGAACACAGTTCCCGTGCCCCGCGCACGCACACCCCCGACCTCGACGTCGGCGCCGGAGGCTTCGTCCGGCCCCTGGTCAACCGACTCGCCACATCGACCGTGGTCACCCGGCGAGCCTCTGGCGGGAAGACGGTGTCTGCCCTTCTCACTCGGCAGCGGGACCGGTTGAGGGGGCGGGACGGCCCGTGAATAGGATCGGCTTCCATGTCGAAGCCTGACGAGCTGCTCGTTGACGTCGCCACCCTGGTGGAGTCCGGGCAGAGCAACCAGATGTCCCTGACCGTGGTCACCGGTGGCGCTGTCATCACCGGTCGGCTTGCGCCCGAAGCGGTGTGGAGGCAGCGGGTGTCAGAGGTCCTGACGGACTCGGCCCGCCTGGGTGAGTTCTCCGCCGTTTTCACCGCTACGACACGGAGGGACGGGCCGCCCGCCTATCTGCACTTCCACATGGCGCGGATCCTTCAGGGCACGGTGGGGATCCCGGAGACGGGCGGGATGTACCGCGTCTCGATCGCGGAAGTCAGCGCCTGGACCATGGGCGACTTCAGCTACTCCGATCACTGACTTCTACTCCGATCACTGACTTCGCGCCCGTGGGGAAACCCCACCGATACGAGAGAGGGCCCGACCGGCGTGTGCCGGTCGGGCCCTCTCGGCTGTTCGGGTGTCAGCTCACTTCCGCCCGTGGGTGACGGTCAGGCCGCCACGGGGGTGCCGAGCAGCGCGGAGGCGCGCCGGATCGGGTCGAGCCCGCGGACGGGCGCGGTGGCACGGGGAAGGGTGCGGCAGGTGAATCCGAGCTTGGTCATGGCCCGGAGGACCTCGCCGGCGCTGAAGTCACGGCGGTCCTGACGAGTGATGACCTGGCCGACCTGCTTGGCGGGGTAGGTGCGGCGGTCGATGATCACGGACTCGCCGACGACCTCCTCGGGCTTGATGCCCTTCATGGAGTCCAGAACGCCGCTCTTGGTGAGGTCGAAGGGGAAGCGGGCGATGACACAGCGCATGATGCCTCACAGGGAGAAGAGAAGAAGGGGGATGGTCCTGCCGTGGTGCCGCAGTTCACGCAAGGACGAGGGCGGGGACGCCCGGGGTGCCGTCCTGCTCGCCCACGACACCCACGACGGACGGGGTGACGACCCGGCGGGGCCGTACGGCCCGTCCGGTCGGCAGGGCGGCGGCCAGGGTGAGCGGCCCGCCGTCGCGGGAGAGGTCGCGCGGCTGGAGCCGGTCGGTGCAGGCGGGGCTGTCGCGGACGGTGGTGAGCTGGGCCCGGGTGACGAGGCCGACGCGCAGGTCGTCGTCGCGGACGAGCAGGTGTCCGGTGCGGGCGCCGGCCATGACCGAGAGGGCCACCTCGACGGTCATGTCATCGCTGACCTGCGGTCCGGCCGCGTCCATGGCGTCGGCCGCCGTCGGGTGCGCGGGAGCGGGGTGCGTCGGGTGCGGCTGCGTCTGGACCAGCGTCACGACGTGCCTCCTGAGGAGATGGCTCAGCTTCCGGATCACGTGGTGCTCAGGCCGCCGTGGGGGTGGCGGAACGCCGCGCGCCGGCGCGCCTCGCTGCCGAGGCGGGACCGCGTCGACCGCGGGTGGCCGTGCCGCGCTTGCGCTGCTCGACGACGGGTGCGGTGATGGTCACGGGAATGCCGGAGGGGGTCCGGGCGCCGGTGATCCGGGCGAGTGCCTCCTCGCCGGAGCGGACCTGGGTGGTCACGGGCACGATGCGGACAGTGGTCATGAGGCGGGTCATGTCGCGGCGCTGCTGGGGGGTGACGAGGGTGACGACGCTGCCGGACTCGCCCGCCCGCGCGGTACGGCCGCCGCGGTGGAGGTAGTCCTTGGGATCGGTCGGCGGGTCCACGTTGACGACGAGGTCGAGGTTGTCGACGTGGATGCCGCGCGCGGCGACGTTCGTGGCGACCAGGACGGTGACGTGCCCGGTCTTGAACTGGGTGAGGGTACGGGTGCGCTGCGGCTGCGACCGCCCGCCGTGCAGGGCGGCGGCCCGGACACCGCTGTCGAGGAGGTCCTGGGTGAGGCGGTCCACCGCGTGCTTGGTGTCCAGGAACATGATCACCCTGCCCTCGCGGGCCGCGATCTCCGTCGTCGTCCGGTGCTTGTCCGCGCTCTGCACGTGCAGGACGTGGTGCTCCATCGTGGTGACCGCGCCCTGGGAGGGGTCCACCGAGTGGACGACGGGGTCGGCGAGGTAGCGGCGGACCAGGAGGTCGACGTTGCGGTCCAGGGTCGCGGAGAACAGCATCCGCTGCCCTCCGGGACGGACCTGGTCGAGCAGCGCGGTGACCTGCGGCATGAAGCCCATGTCGGCCATCTGGTCGGCCTCGTCCAGAACCGTGATCGCGACCTGGTCCAGCCGGCAGTCACCCCGGTCGATGAGGTCCTTGAGGCGGCCGGGGGTGGCCACGACGACCTCGGCGCCGCCGCGCAGCGCGCTCGCCTGCCTGCCGGTCGACATCCCGCCGACGACGGTGGCCAAGCGCAGTTTCATGGCGCGGGAGTACGGGGTGAGGGCGTCGGTGACCTGCTGGGCGAGTTCCCGGGTGGGGACCAGGACCAGGCCCAGCGGCCGTCGCGGCTCGGCACGCTGACCGGCGGTACGGGCCAGCAGGGCGAGGCCGAAGGCGAGGGTCTTGCCGGAGCCGGTCCTGCCGCGGCCCAGTACGTCACGGCCCGCCAGGGAGTTCGGCAGCGTCGCGCCCTGGATGGGGAACGGCACGGAGACGCCCTGCGCGGTGAGCGCGGCCAGGAGCTCACTGGGCATGTCGAGGTCGGCGAACGCCTCGACGGCGGGCAGCGCGGGGGTGATCGTCTTCGGGGGTGCGAACTCTCCCTGCACCGCAGCAGGCCGACGGCCGTGGCCGCCGGAGCGGCTCGGCGCGGACGAAGCGAAGCGGCTGCCCCGGGGCGAACCCGCGGCGGAGCTGTACGCGTGACCGCCGTTGCGGGTGCGGGAGGAACGGCTGTTCGTGCGTGCGGGGTTCATTCAGAACCTTCCTTGATACGGCGCGTATCTAGGAATTCCGACAGCGGATGAACAGCGTCGGGAATCACAGGCACGGGCCGAATGAAATGTGAAAGCAAGCGGCTTGAACCGGGTCGAACAACTGTCGACGCGCAAGCGGGCGAGCGAAAGAAGTGCGAGTGGCGCAGGGGCAAGCAAAAGACCTGCGAAACGCGCGCAGCTGGGGCCCGCACCCCGAAGGATGCGGGCCCCAGCTACGGATTACGCGTCAGCGTCAGGCCGTGACGATGTTCTCGGCCGTCGGGCCCTTCTGACCCTGCGCGATGTCGAAGGTGACCTTCTGGCCCTCCTGGAGCTCGCGGAAGCCCTGGGCGGCGATGTTCGAGAAGTGGGCGAAGACGTCAGCGCCGCCACCGTCCTGCTCGATGAAGCCGAAGCCCTTTTCCGCGTTGAACCACTTCACGGTGCCGGCAGCCATGTCATTTCTCCTTTGGGCAGTACATCGGCATCCGTACCGTACGGACGCCGTGTCGCCGCGATGATGCCCTGCCCGGAAAAAGACCGGAAATACAGAGCGCTTCCGTCCGGCACGCGGCCGGCGGGAGCACTCGAAGTTTTTGGGTACCAAAACTGCAACTGAGATCGACAGTAGCACGTCGCCGCACCTTTGTGTATCGAAGTATTTCTCCCTGCGCGCCGCTGATAAAAACTCTCCGCGGTGGCCGTTAAATTCTCAGGCCGCGGGCACAGGTATGTATGCACTGCGAGTGCAGCGTCTCGGAAGCCGCATTTCGCGTACGGGGGGCAGGGCACAGCGTGGCGTCGGTGTGGAGGAGCCTGTTCAGCTCCTCCATGTCCCGGCGGGAGAAGGCCCGGCGCACCGCGCGGCCAGCGCCCGGCGGATGGTGTCGGACGGCTCGGTGCCTGGGGCATCGGCGATGCCGTTGCCAGCGGCCGGCGTGGCACGGGCCCGCCGCAGGGCAGCGAAGCGGCACGCCGGAATCGCATCCACTGTGCAGCCGCACACACGCGGACTCGGAGGTCGCGGTGCCCGGAGGTGTAGCGCCACGGTCCGGTCGGCGGCGCGGCAACGCGGGCCCATCCGTCGTCAGCCTGATTCGCCGGCGTCCGCGAGATGCTCATCGTGACGGCCGAGGCGGAGAAGTCCTTCCGGTTGCCACGTCGAAGGGATCGGACTGCTCATCCTGGCGGGGCCGATCCTCGTCATGGCGACAGCCGTGTAGGTGTGGCGGCGCCCGACACGGCCGGAGGACTACCTCACGCCCCGGAAGGCGCGACACTGGCCGTCGCCGGAGCCGTCACCCACCCCGTTGCGCGTGTGCTGATTCGTCACCTTCCGCGGCCAAGGCCGCCCGTGCCCGCTGCTGCTCGCGAGCAGAACCCGTGTCCCGTTCCAGGGGTGTACGGCTCACGGCCGTCGCGAGGTCCTCCAAGGCCTGCTTCTGCAGTTCCGCCCCGCGCCGCACCACGGGGCTCCGATCCGCAGCGGCGTCCGGCCACGCTTGGAGCACGTCCTCCACGCGCCCCCAGTCCGGATTCCTGTGCTCGCGCACGGCGACCGCAGCCTGCGCGGTGTCCGCTTCCAGGGCCTCGGCGAGCCGCTCCGCCTCGGGGGTGAAGGGGCCGCCGGCCCGCGGGACGAGGCTCTCCATGAGCATCGCCGCCCTGTCGAACCCCTTGAGCGCCTCCTGCGCCTCCTCCGCCTCGCGCGACGTCAGGCCCCTCGGGGGGATCGGTTCCTGTCTTGCCTGGTCGTATGCCTCCTGCCAGGCGGCACGTGCTTCCCTGCTCGCCAGTTGGGCCCGGCGCATGTCGGCGCGATGCTCCCTGGTCGGTTCGGCGTGGCTGCGGAGCACCGCGGCCGCGTAGCGGCCGTTCGCGGCGAGCCAATCCGCTAGCCGGCCCGGCAGCCGGGGCGTCTCCCACGCGGGAAACACCACGTACGCCAGCATTGCCAGGGCCCCGCCGAGCAGAGTGAGCACCACCCGCTCCGGGACCGTCTGCTCCCATGCCTGGCCGCCCATGGCGAGCAGGAAGACGACGTACGCGGCAGTGAAGCACTGGGAGTAGGCGTAGCCGGTACGGATCAGCGTGTAGGACAGACCTGCCGAGACCACTGCCAGCACGCCGAACAGTTGGGCGTCCGGGCCCAGGGCCCGCACCATCCCGGTGGCGAGCGCGACCCCCGCCAGGGTCCCGGCGAGACGGGCGACCGCACGCGCGTACGTCTGGTGGAAGTCCGGACGCATCACCATCACCGCGGCGATGGGCGCCCAGTAACCGTGTCCCAGGGGCAGCCGGGTGGCGATGAGATATCCGAGCACGGCCACCGCCGCCAGGCGGACCGCGTGCCGGAACACGGGCGAGTCCCGGCGGAGCTCCCGGCGGACCGCCCGCACGACGACCGGGACCAGCCGCAGCATCGTCGGGCGCACCAGGAACGGGGCGCCCGCAGGGCCGTGCGGCGCGGGTGGCCCCCCACGCGTGCTGCCGCTCCCGGCGATCTCGAGCGCCTCGCCGAGCAGTTCCACGAGCCGTTCGGCGGCCCGCCGCGCGGGACCCTCCAGCACCTCGTGCTCCTCGTCGACGCGCAGGACGTCCGCGCTCGCGGGTGGCACCTCTGCCGGAGTGCCACGGCGGATCGAACGGGCGGCCGCATCCAACACGTCGGCGGCCGCGCCGAGCAACTCCCGCGCGCGGTCCCGCCCGGCTCCCTCCGCCGGGGCGCCGACGTCCGGGTCGGCGAGCGCGGCGACGGCCGGCAGGATGCGCTCGGCGAGTCCCCGGGGGCCGTGGAGGACGGTGGGACGGGTGCGCGCCTGTGACGGCGTCACCACGGCCGCGTCCCGGGCCGTCATCAACGGCTCCGGGTCGAACGCGGCGGTCGGGTCGTGCCGCAACCGACGGGCGTAGTCCGCCACGGCGGCCAGGGCATCGGCCAGCGCGTCACGATGCGCCCCCCATCGGCGGATCGGAAACAGCAGGATCAGCACGGCCTGCACCACGCCCCCGAGCGCGATGACCCCGGCGTGCTCCAGAGCTCGCCCGACGCTCGTGGGCAGGGTGATGGTCACCAGCATGCTGCCGACCGTCGTCGCTGCGACGATCCCGGCGGTCGATCCGACGGCCCACGCCATCCCCGCGACAAAGGCCCATACGGCCAGCAGTGGGAGGAGCGTCACGAGTCGCCCCGCTGCCAGATAGCCTACGAAGGTGCTGAGCGCCAGACCGGCGCCCGCGCCGAGCGCGATCACCTTGCGTGGACGCCAGGTGCGCTGGAAAGTGGCTGCGCCCGCGGAGTAGGCGCCGAGGGCGGCGGACGCGGCGTACGCCGGGGAGGCCAGCCACAGCGCCGGCCCGATGATGATCGCCATCCCCACTGCTGTGCGGAGCGCGAGCAGGGGCTCCAGTCGCGCCTCCTCGAGCGTGAGCCCGGATCGCACGACTTCCCGGAGGGCCCGCAGCCACGTCACGGATTTGAGCCTAGCCGGAACGCCCTGCCGGGTCGCGCCGACCTGGTCCTCCGGCTCAGGTCACCCGCTGGTCACCGTGGTCGTCCTTTGCCATCTGGCGTCGTTCCTGTTCCCGCTTGGAGTAGGCGGCGGCCCGGATGGCCTCGTCGCTCTCCAAGCCGGAGCCCAGCGCGCCGCCCACTGTCGCGGTCGAAGCGACGAACCATGACAACGTCCAGTAGTCCGTCGCGTCCAGCGGTTCTCGTGTCATGGAAGCGAACACCTGGTCACTGAGGATGAACAGCGCCCACACCACGTTGATGAGCATCAAACCCACGTAGCAGACGAGCACGCCGATACCCACGGTCAGGACCGTCGACGTGTTGTAGAGCCTCGCCCTCTGCCTCGCCTCCGGGGAACCCTCTGCCGAGCGATGCCACAGCTGCGCGTCCACGATCAGCCAGCCGATCATGAGCGCGACAGAGCCGACCATGGCGATCACGAGGCGCGGGGTGCTCAGGGCCTCAGCGAGACTCCAGACGGTGGAGTTCACGGTGGCGACCGCTCCCGTGGCGAGT
>NZ_JAQYXC010000174.1:0-423 GCF_036322365.1 Streptomyces sp. SP18CS02 | reverse complement strand
GGTGGGTTGGTGGTGTGGTTTTTGGTGGTGGGGGGGGGTGGTTGGGGGTTGGTGTTGGGGTTGTGTGTGGGGTTGGGTTGGGGTTTGGGGGGTGTGGGTCGGGGGGGGGGGGGGGGGGGGGGGGGTGGGGCGGGGGTGCTGGCGGGGGGGGGGGGGGGGGTGCGGGGGGGGCGGGGGGGGGGCGCCGGCTCGCCCGGTGGGGGGGGGCGTGGGCGGCCGCGGGGGGGGCCGGGGGGGGGGGGGGCGGGGGGGGGGCGGGGGTGGGGGGGGGGTGGGGGGGGGGGGGGGGGGGGGGGGGTGGTGTGGGGGTGGGGGGGTGGGGGTTTTTTGTGCGCGGGCCGCGCACGAAGGTGTCGTGCTGCCCGCGCCGGATCATGAACGAGGGGGGGGGGGGGGGGGGGGGGGGGGGGGGGGGGGGGGGGG
>NZ_JAQYXC010000173.1:0-291 GCF_036322365.1 Streptomyces sp. SP18CS02 | reverse complement strand
CGGACCGCGGGGCTCCCGACCCCGACCGGCGCCCCAGCGCGCCGCCGCCGCGAGACGACGCCGACCACGGCGGCGGCCGGGGCCGGGGCGCCGTGGTTCACCCGGCCCCGGGCGGCCGAAGTCGCGTCCACGACCCCCCCGACGGCGACGACCAGCGGCCACCCGGCGAGCTCGGAAGTGCGTCGTGTTGGGCAAGTGTGGCCGCGGGAGTGTATTTCGCGGTGGTCGACGTATCATTAACAAAGGGGGGGGGGGGGGGGGGGGGGGGGGGGGGGGGGGGGGGGGGGGGGG
>NZ_JAQYXC010000172.1:0-48333 GCF_036322365.1 Streptomyces sp. SP18CS02 | reverse complement strand
CATCAGCCGAAGCCGGAACAGCACTTCCTTGGCCGCGTTGCGGTCGGTCATGTCGGCCGGGGTGACCATGACGAACAGCGGCAAACCCTTGGTGTCCACGACCAGGTGCCGCTTGCGGCCGTTGATTTTCTTGCCGGCGTCGTAGCCGCGGGAGTCCTTGCCGACGGTGTCGGCGGCCTTCACCGACTGGGAGTCGATCACGGTGGCGACCGCGCCGGGCGCCCGGCCCATCTCCCGGCGGACGCGTTTGCGGAGCTGGTCACGGAGCTGGCCGACGACGCCGGCGGCAGCCCAGCGGGCCATGAACCCGTAACACGTGCGCCAGGGCGGGAAGTCCTTCGGCAGAGCCCGCCACTTGCAACCGGTGTCGACCACGTATCGGATCGCGTCCACGATCTCCCGGCGGGGATGCCTCTCCGGACGGCCGCCCGCCTTCGTCTCGCAGGCCGGTGTCGGCAGCAGGCGCTCGATCAGGGCCCATTCGTCGTCCCAGGTGTCGGAGGGATAGCAGCGTCGCCGCGACAACGTTTCCTCCCTTAAGGACGGAGCGGGGCCGGCCGCGAAGCGGCCGGCCCCGCCGGTCAGGCATCGGTGAAGTCGGCGATGACGTCGAGCGTGGACTCGACTGAGTTGAGCTGGGTGTTCAGGTGTTTGATCCACCTGCCCTTGGGCTGGAGGGCGGCGTGCGGGGCGACGGTTGCGGTGATGAAGCGGCGGATCTCGGTGAGCTTGCCGCGGATGACCGCGACCTCGTATGCCTGGAGTTCGGCGGGGTCGGCGCAGAACTTGTAGCCGTCCTTCCTGGTCCAGATCAGGGGCGGCCAGCCGCGTTCGGTGATGGTGTCCCGCAAGCAGGCCAGGCCGGAGCGGGTCTGGTGAGGCGACAGTTCGCTGGATCTGACCAGCTGGATGAAGGTCAGACCGGCCGGGCGGGCCTCGAAGAGCACGAACCGGACGGTGTCGGCGTGTCGCTGGGCGGCGGGTGATCTGCGCTCGGAAGCGCGAGGCATCGCCTACTCGCCTTGCAGCAGTTTGGCCAGCTCGCCGTCGACGTCGACCTTGCCGGTGTCGACCGCGGTCTCGATGTTCCCCGAACGGAACTCATGGGGCGGGTGGTGGCCAAGTGCCCACGGTTTTCACCCGGGTCAACTTCACCGTGGGAGCGTTGACGGCCGGGAACGCGGCCTGAAAAGCCTAGAGGCCGGCAGCCCGAGACGGACAAGCACCTCAAGCCTCTCGTACCTCGACTACAGCCCAGTTGTCCGACACTAGTGCTGTGACCGGGAAGGTTCGCCGGGTTGGTGGGTCACTCCTGCTCGGAGGCAGCGGCAATGTGTCGGTGGCAGAGGTCGGCGGCCGTGAGGTGGGGTTTGTGCAGTGCATCGCTGTAGAGCCGCATCTCACGAGCGGCTCGGTCGAGGTACTTCCAGAAACTGAGTGGCAGGTCGAGGTCGTCACCGAGTTCGGCCAGGCAGTCGAAGGCGAGTTCCAGCTCGTCGTGCGCAAGGAACTCCAGCGTTGCTGAGAGATCGATGTCGGGCAGGCCCGCGAGATGGGCCCGCGCGGCTTCCAGGTGCCCACGGGTCTGGTTCCAGCTGGCCTGAAGAGCCTCACGATCAACGGTCATGGCGTCAGTGTTGCCGGTGCCGTCAGAACGGTCACGCAACTTTCAGCTGGCGCCCGCCCCAGCGGATTCCCTTCTCGCTGCGGATGCGGGCACGTTCGCGTCGTTGGGCTGCGAGAACATCAGGGTGGCGGGCGTTCTGGTTGCGCCAGCGCAGGTAAGCATGCAGTGCCCGCGTCTGGACGGTGTGGTTGGGATGGTGCGAGTTGGCCAGGGTGAACTGCCGTAGCGGTCCGAAGTGCGCCTCGATGGGGTTGGCCCAGGACGCGTAGGTCGGGGTGAAGCACAGCTCGACCTTGTTCCGGCACGCCCACCTGCGGATTCTCCAGTTGAGGTGGGCGGAGAGATTGTCGAGGATCACGTAGATCGGGGCGCCGTCCGGGCGGGCCGCCCGGATCGTTCTCAGGGCGCCCCAGGTGTGGTCGATGCCTTTGCGGCGCCGGTTCGTGCCCCACATCTGGTCGTCGCCGACGGAGTAGCAGCCGTGGAAGTAGGTGATTCCGTGGGTGCGCCGGTAGGTGGCCGGCAGGCGGTCGGGCCGGGTCTGCTCTGCCCAGCAGGAGCCGGCGGTGGGGCGGATTCCCAAGGGTCCGAACTCGTCGAACGCGAAGGTGCGGTCCGGCCGCTCGTTGATCGCGTACTCGATCCGGGCCAGCTTGACGTCGAAGTCCGTGTCCGGGGACTCCTTCCAGGTCTTCGTGCGCTGGAAGGAGATCCCACGGCGGGCGAGTAAGCACCGTAGTGCCTCCCGGCCGATGAGGACGGGGCGGGCACGGTTGTGCCGTAGGTGATCGGCGAGCTTTCGGATCGACCAGCGGGTGAAGGGCTTGCCCAGCACGGTCGGGCGGGTGGTGGCCGTCTGGACGACGAAGTCCTCGTCGTCACGATTGACTCGTGCAGCAGGCGCTGGATGCGGCCCGGACGCCGACGACGCACTGGCGCGCGCCGAGCCCGGGCTGTGCGCGGAGTTGCTCGCCATCAAGGCGGAGATCGAGAGCGACCCGGGACTGACGGCCCGTGTCCGCACCAAGTACGAGCTGAAGAACACCAACGGCTACCGGCTGGACGCCTACCTGGATAGTGCGACGCCCATCGAGATCCTGCGCGGGCTGATGGTCGGCTCGCAGGGCACATTCGGCTTCATCTCGGAGGTCGTGTTCGACACCCTGCCGCTGGACCGCGAGGTGGCGGCGGCGCTGCTGTTCTTCCCTTCGCTGCCGGCCGCCGTGCCGCGCTTCACCGAGGCGGGGGCGGTCGCCGTCGAGCTGATGGACGGCAACACGCTGCGGGCCTCGGTCCGGGTGGACGGGGTGCCCGCCGACTGGGCGCGGCTGCCCGGCCCGACCACGGCCCTGCTGGTGGAGTTCCGGGCCCCCGACACGGCGGCGCTGGCGGCGTACGAACGGGCGGCCGGAGGTCCTGCGGGACATCGAGCTGGTGGCGCCGATGGCGTCGGTGACCAATGAGTTCACCCGGGAGGCGGGCACGGTCGGCGGCTACTGGAAGGCGCGCAAGGCGCTCGTCGCCACCGCGCTCGCGCTCCAGGCGGAGCACGGCTTCGACGCCACCGTCGCCGGGCACGCGGCCCACGGCAACCTGCACTTCCTGCTCGCCTTCGACCCGACCGACCCGGCCGACGTCGACCGGTACGCCGCCTTCATGGACGACTTCTGCAAGCTGGCCGTCGAGCGGTTCGACGGCTCCCTCAAGGCCGAGCACGCGACCGGCCGGAACATCGCGCCCTTCCTGGAGCTGGAGTAGGCGTTCGACCCCGAGGGGGACCTCGCTCCTCGGATCGTCCTCGACCGTGACCCGAGGGGCCATCTGCGCGGCCTGGCAACGGTGCCCCGGGTGGAGCCGATCACCGACGCGTGCATCGAGTGCGGTTTCTGTGACCCTACCTGTCCCAGCAGGACCTGACGACGACGCCTCATGCGGATCGTCCTGCGCCGCGAGATGATGCGCCAGAGCCCCGGTTCGCCCGTCGAGGACATCCTTCTCGCGACATACGGCTATGCTGCGGTCGACACGTGCGCGGGCGACTCGACCTGCGCGCTCGCCTGCCCGGTGAGCATCGACACGGGTGCGTTGATGAAGCGGCTGCGGCACGCCCACCACTCGGCCCGGGAGGAGCGAATGGCGGCGCTGGCCGCGCGGCGGTTCGCGGCAGTGGAGGCTTCGGCGCGGCGCGCGGTGGCCACCGGGCGCCGGCTCGACGACCGGCTGCCCGCCTCGGTCACGGGGCTGCTGCGCACGACGGTGCGGCGCGATCTGGGGGCCCGAGTGGCTGCCGGAGATCCCCGACGCTGTCGCCGAACTGCCCGCGACGGAGCGGCCGGGGGCGGTCGCCGTGTACTACCCGGCCTGTGCACCGGGTCTTCGGTGAACCGAATGGGTACGAGGGGCCGTCCCTGCCCGAAGCGGTGGTCGCGCTGTCGGAGCGGGCGGGAAGACCGGTGTGGATCCCCTCCGATGTAGCGGGCATGTGCTGCGCCACGATCTGGCACTCCAAGGGGTACGAGGAGGGCGCCTGTGTGATGGCGAACCGGGTCGTCGAGGCGGCCTGGGGCTGGACCGCGGACGGCCGGCTGCCGCTGGTCGTGGACGCCTCCTCGTGCGCGCTGGGCCTGGCCCGCGAGGTGGTGCCGTACCTGAGCGGCCGCAACCGCGAGCTGCACGCGGAGCTGACCGTGCTGGATTCGGTCGTCTGGGCCGCCGACGAACTCCCGCCCACCTGACGGTACGGCGCAGGGCGGCCTCCGCGGTCGTCCACCCCACGTGCGCGATGCGGCACCTCAACGACCAGGCCGGCTGCCCCTGATCGCGGCGGCGTGCGCCGAGGAGGTGGTCGTCCCGGACGACGCCGGATGCTGCGCCTTCGCGGGTGACCGCGGGATGCTGCACTTGGAGTTTGACGGAATCGGCGACGGCCCGGGAGGCGGCGGAGTGACGGCCCGGACGTTCGACGCGTACCTCTCGGCGAACCGCATGTGCGAGCTCGGCATGCACCACGCCACGGCCGTCCCTACCACTCGGTGCTCCTCGATCTGGACCGCGCGACCCGCCGATGACGCTCATGCCAGCAGGTCGAGCAGAGCCGCACCGTCGTCCGTGAGGCACAGGCGGATCTCCCGGCCGTGGCGCAGGCGCCGTAGCAGGCCCGAGCGGGCGAGTCGGTCACAGTGGTAGGTGGCAGTGCTGACGGTGATGTGGGCGAGACTCGCGGCTTCCGACACGGACGGTCGCCGGCGCGCGTGGCGCAGGAGGGCGGCGCGGACCGGTCCCAGTACGAGGTCGAGGCGGTCCTGCGCGGGCGGGGGGTGCGGTTCGGTGGACCGGTGCGCGAGCCGGCCCAGCCCCGGGAGCGGGTAGCCGACCCAGAGCAGGTCCGGGTCCTCCGCGCTGTACGTGCAGGCGCCGAACCCGGACACCAGCGGGACGAGGACGAACCGGCGCCGCCCCGGTCCGGTGGCGTGCTGCGGGCACGGGTGCGGCAGGTGGAGCCGGCCGTCGGCGTAACGGACGGGGGCGCCGAGGTCGTTGATGACCGTGTCGAGCGCGCCGGTGACGGAGGCGACCCCGACGCGTTCCACTTCGCGGCCCAGCAGTGCGTCCGCCTGGTGCCACAGCGGGGCGAAGGCGTCCCAGACGGCGCGCGTGAGGGTCCGGTAGGTGTCGAGGAACTTCCCCGGCCGTTCGGCCACGTGCTGCCACGGCGCGGGGACGGCGCTGCCGAACCGGTGCTCCACCTCACCGAGCAGGGTGTCCGGCTCGATGCGGTCCAACTCGTCGGTGATCGAGGTCGCGGTGCCCGTTCCGCCCCCGGTGCCGACGCCCGACGTCAGGGCGAGCGAGTCGGGTGCCCAGGGATGGCTGGAGGTGAGCAGTGCCCGCAGGGTCGCCGCGGCCGCAGGAGGTGCCGTGTCGCGGATGACGCGCCGCCACTCCGGTGGCATCCCGTGGGAGGCGTGGCCGAAGGTGTCGGCGATGACGGAGAAGAGCGTCGTGCCCGGGAGCCTGCTGACCGACAGTCGCAGGTCTTCCGTGGGGCCGACGGGCACGGTCGGTTCCTTGGGCATGGCCATCCCCCGATGGGTCCCCTGGGTGACCGGTCGTCCCCGGTCGGCTGGGAGCCTAGGGGAACGGCGCCTTACCGCAAGGGCGTTGGCCGGATGGTGGGGGAGAACGACCGAAACCCCCGCCGCGCGGGCGGCGGGGGCACGGGGCCGGGCCGGTGAGCAGTCGGGCCCGGTGTGCGGTGGGGTGATCAGCAGGCGTTGACCCAGTCGTGCGACGAGATGTTGTCGTTCAGCGGCTCGCCGTCACCGTCGCCGTTTCCGTTGTCCGGGAAGCGGTCGTAGCGCATGTCCATCAGGTAGCTGCCGTTGCCCAGGCAGTACCAGGCCCCGCTCTGGTCGGTGTGCCAGAAGAGCCGCACGTCTTCGTAGGCGCCGGCGAAGCCGTTGTTATGCACCGACGACGCCTGGTTGCGCATGTTCCGGTCGGCCCAGCTGTCGCTGTCGCCGGACCACGTGGCCTGTCGCCCGCCCTTCCACGAGTGCTCCCACGCGTACAGGTAGCCGTCGGCCGCCGCGGTGGTGGTGCCGGCCGCCACCGCGGTACCGGCCGTCGGCGCGGTCTCGGCGTGCGCCGCTGCCGGGAACAGGCCGATCGTGGCCGCGGCCAGCGCGGTGGCCATGAGGTGGGTGATGCGGTTCTTGGACATGGACTCTCCTCGTGTGATGTCGGCTGTCGGTGCAGGGGGGAGCGACCCGTGCTGGTGCGCACGGGGGCCTTGGGGTGGCGGACCGCCGGTCAGCGGCCCAGTACGGCACGCGCCCGCGGCAGGGCGGCGGCCCGGAGCCGCTCCACCCGCTCCACGGCGGTGCGGTGCTCACGACGGAGTTCCCGGTCGTGGTGGTGGTCGAGGCGCTGGGCGACGGCCGCCAGGCCGCTGTCGTGTGCGCACCGCGCCTCCCGGACGGCCACGCGCACCTCACGGGCCCTGTCGGGGGCGCCCTTCCCGCCGAGGAAGGCGTCCCTGGCCTCGCGCGGGGTCCGGTACGGGGAGCCGTGCTCGCGCATGCACGCCGACCAGGCCCGTACGGCTGCGGCGAACTCGGGTTCGGCGGCGACCCGCTGCCGCCTGATGCCGCCCAGGTTGCCGACGAGGGTGTTCGCCGCGTACCAGCCGGCGACGTCTCCGTACAGGGCGCGCCAGGCCGTCACCCGGCAGCCGTTGCCGCTGTGTCCCACGACCGCGCCGCCGGGCAGTTCGGCGCGCAGCCCCTGCCCGTCGGTGGTGCCGTTGAGGGCGGTCACGGCGGCGTGGCGGCGTTCCGGGGACAGGCCGCCGAAGTGCACCCGGTTCGGGTCCTGGCGGCGGAGCACCTCGACCCGCGGTTCGAGGACGCTGCCGTAGCCGTACCGCCCGGCCCACTGTGCGTCGTCGACGACGTACGGGAAGTCGCGTGCCTCGGGCAGTGGGTTCTCGGGCTTGGCCCAGTACCGAAACCCGGCCCCCGTCATGCACCGGCGCTGGAGCTCCTGTTCCGCGTCGTGCAGCAGGCTCCGCTCAGGGGTGGTGGTGGCGGCGACGGTCCCTGCTGGTGCCGGGGCTCCGCCCTCGCCTGCCGGTGCTCCGGCGCTTACGCAGCCGGTGACGGCGAGGAGGAGGGCCGTCCCCGCCAGCGCCGTGGTCGTCAGCCGGTGCCGGCCGATCCGGCCCGGCCGTCGGGAGAACGCTCTCCTCGTCACTGATGTGCTCCTGACATACGTGGGTCACCAGGGCCCGATGCCTTCCGGCCGCGAACCGGTCGCGGCCTGCCCGGTACCGAGGAGTCTCGCGGGGCGGCCCGCCGGCCCGACAGCCTTTCGAAGGCTTTCGAAATGTGCCCGCGAACGGCACCGCCGCCGCCCACGCCCGGCCGTGGGCGCCCACTGGCCATTCGGCCGGGGTTGTTCAGCGCGTCAGTCGCGATGCGCAGGCCCAGGTCCCGGTCTGCCCGGCAGCGGGTTGCCCGGATCGGAGCCGCCGTACGAGCTCCGGTCCGGCGCTGCGCGGGGGCACGGTCGGCCCACAGCCGCGTCGCGTGGTGTCCGCGTAAAGATCGGGGCCGGCCGCCGGCCGAGGCGCTCGCCCGCCTCCTACGAGCTGGTCGTCATCGACGACGTACGCCCCCGGCACGCCGACCACCGGGCGCGGGGTCGGCCGGCCGTCCCGTGCGGGCCGTGCCGTCAAGTCCCCGTCACCCGAACGGATTGCCGTCACTCGGTGATCTCCTGCTCGGCCACCGGCTGAGACGGCAAGTACCCCCAGGACCGGTCGCCGTCGTCATGGTCGCCCGCGGGGGTGTAGAGGCACTGGCGCGCACCGTGCTCATCGAGCTCGTCGACATCACCCCCACCAGCGACCCCGCACCCACCCCCAGCCACCCACACCCGCAACACCCCGAAACAACCCGCACCACCACACCACCACCCCCGCCCGCCACCACACCCCAGCCCACAAAGAAGCGACGACCACCCCCGTCTGAAGCTCCGCCACCGCCGTTCATTTCCGCCCTCGCACGACGACGGCGTAGGTCCACCTCTCGACCACGGAGGGATGGTGCGGGAGAGCGCGAGAGGGCGGCAGCCCCCAGACCGCCGCCGCCGGACGAAGAAGGAGATCATCCGGCTTCTGAAGCGGGCCATCGTCCGGGCGATGTTCCGCTGCCTGACCACCACGGTCACCGTCCCCGCCATCGGGGACCTGCGGCCCCTGCGGCAGTCCAAGAACATCACGCTCACCGCTGCCGCCCGCCACTCCGGGCTCTGGCTGACCGCCATCTCCAGCCTCGAACGCGGCCTTCGCCGCGACGACGAGCTCGCCAGCGCCTACCGGAACTGGCTCAACGCCGCTTGATCACACGCGAGGTCATACAGCGTCCGGCACGTTCGGCCATCGCCGGCCGTCGGCGGAGACACCCACCGGCCGACCGGCACGAACGAAGTCGCCGTACTCGTCCTGGACGACGCCTTCGTTGACCCACCGGTCCCGCTCGGCTCCAGCGTGCTGCTCGGCAACGTCCACCGCGGCCAGCGGGTCCCCAGCCATGCCCAAAAGCCGACCGAACTCGCCGGCCTCGTCGTCTGGATCGAACGGCGGGAACTCGCCCAGGTCCAAGAAGCTCTCGCTGCCGGCGTCCTCGACCGCGTGGAGATAGACCTCAAACGGCCCCTTCGTCGCACGAACCTCGACATAGCGCACACCAGGGCGCTCTGCCGAGCCACACGGCCCAAGGAACTGCTCGACCGACCGGCCCCGCCGCAAGGCCCCAAGAATGAACGACTCCGCCAAGTACCGCACCCGGCCACAATACGGCTCACCCAAGCCTCAAGGCTTGACGATCAATAGGAGCATCAGCGCCAGACCCATCCGGCCGCGCGCCTGGCCTCCCGCGGGGAGGACCGGGAGGGCGGCGCGGCCGCGCTCTGCCGGGGGATTGCAGGGCGCGGCCGGGTGCGCCTCCTCCGCCGGGGGTGGCGAAGTGGTACGCGCCGCCAGCATGGCACCGGTTCTGGCCATTTGGCAGGGGTGCGACCGGAATTAGTCATGGCCGGTCCCGCTGTGCGGCCTGGCGGCTGCCGCCCGCACAGCGGGCACGCGGTCAGGTCCGCCGGCGGAACCATCCGCGGCCCTGGTCCGGCTCGGGGCCGTCCTGCGGCTCCGGCGGAGCGGCAGCCTCGAGGCGGGCAGCTTCCTCGCGGGCGATCTGCCGCGCGAGCACGGGACGGTCGATGTACGGGTCGACGGCGGCGAGGAGCAGGCGCTGCAGTTCGTCCGGCTTCAGGGCTTCGACCTCCCACCGCACCGGGCGGGCGGGGTCGAGGTCGTAGCGGCGGGCGAAACCGGGCCAGCGGGAATCGCCGCTCTTGCCCTCGGTGGCAGGCAGCTCGTACTCGAGGACCTGGCCGCGGGTGAGCAGCATCCGTTCGACCCGGCTCCAGCATCCGGTGCGCTGCACCCAGTCGCGTTCGATGTCCTCGCCCGAGCAGTCGAAATCCCCCACGTACAACAGGTGAGCTGCGCGCGGATCACGGGCGGTGCGCTCGCGGACGATGTCGACGTACGACTGGGAGTCGAAGCCACGGACCATACCAGGACCGGGATGCCGTACTCGGCAAGCCAGCCGGTGAGCGTCCGTCGCGACGTACAGCGCGTGTTTCTGGCCGCGGGTGCGGTCCAGGGCGAACCAGTCGACGGCCTCGCCCAGGAAGGCGCCCGCGTCCGGCCAGGCCGACGGGACGTGGACCTCGCGGCGGGCCTGGGCGAGCCGGGAGGACAGTCGCCGGTACATCGACGGCGTGTGCGGCAGGACCCCTGCGGAGACGAGCCGATACATGACCTGGCGCAGCGCGACGTCGCCCTCGTAGCTCTCCACGATCTGCCGGGCCCGGTCCACCACGGCCGGCCACCGCACCCGCTCACCCGCCATACCGGTACATGCACCCCTCCGGCGCAGCTGGTGCCCTGCCGCCGCCCGGGTCGTTGTGCTGGGCGACGCGTGCATGATCCGCCCCACGGCAGCGCGCTCGAGGGCCCTGCCTGCCGGCCAGGGCCCTCACCACCCCACACAGCGCTGCGAAGCTGCGTCAAGCAACGCTCCACTGATGGGGCCGGCCCCCGCGCCACTCCACCCAGCGCGGATCGTCCAGCACCCTCTCCGGGTCGATCACTCCCGCCGCTTCCAGGAAAACGACCAGGTCGTGGTCGGAGTGCGCCAGGCCCAGGATCTCGTCCCGGCCGTGACGATGCACGGTGACCCGGCGACCGCCAGACCGCGACGGCCGGTGCACGAAGACCGGCGCACTGCCCACGCCCCCAGGCTCGCCCACCGCGGGCACCCCAGCCAGCCGACCACATCGACCTCTTCCCCCCTCGGCTGTCTCGCGGGGAAGGAGGCGTCGTCTTTCCCGGGAAGCCACCGGCTGATGGGTTGGCCCACTACGTTGCCGTGATGGTCTTACTGCCGCCTGAACTGCACTCCTATGACGGTCACCCGCTCGCCGAACTGGCTGCGAAGGTGATGGCCGACCTCACCAAGGTCGGCGTCGTCGTCCACGTCATCGACGACTCGGACGACGACTCCCATGTGAACGGCGGGATCACGCTCAGCCTGGTGGGGCCTGCCTCCGCCGGGGTGTCACTCCCTGGCACGTGCCGGACGAGCTGGTTCTCTTGAAGTCCGAGAAGCGAGAGAAGGAAGTGGTCTTCGGCGCGGCCGCCACCCTGACGTCGGCCGTCGTCAGCATTCTGACCAACTTCGGGCACCGGGTCCGCACGGAGTTCAACGAGCCGGGCTACCCGTATCCGTACGTCTACGTGTTCCCTCCGGATCCGAGCAGCAGCCAGTGACTGCCCCTCTTGGTGCCAACGCCCCTGCCTGGCGGTACATGCAACGGTGCTCACCCCGCACCGCCGTGGGGTGAGCGCCGTTCTCGTTCGTGTGGTTCTGGCCGTGGCTGGTGTCCCGACTCCGCTACCGTGCCGTCATGAATGAGCCGTTCGCCCAGGGCGAGGACCACCCCGCGTGCGGGATCTGCCCGTCGAAGCGGCTGCCGCGCGAGGCGTTCGTCGTCTACGACCGCCCGTCGTGGGAGTGCCCGTTCGATCCGGCCGACGGCTACCGCTACACCGCCGACCGGACCCCTGCATGCGTACACCCGCACAAGGTCGGGCTGGAGCCGGACCGGATCGCCCCTCCGCCGAAGGAGGCCCCGGCCGTTCAGCCGGAGGCTACGCCGCGGCGGCGGAGAGGATGGCTGCCTTCCTTCCTCGCTCGGTGACGCCGATCTGCGCGTATACCTCGTCGAGGACCTTCCGGCGCCGTTCGGTCTCGTCGGCGTCGAGCCAGAACCGGTCGTTCACCGGACCGAAGGCGGCGCGGTACGCCTGGTGGGTGAAGTCGCCGGGGTTCCAGGTGCCGCCGGCGAACCCGTCTTCCATGTCCGTGGCGTGGACGAAGCGGATGCCAGTGCGTTCCTGGATCCGGGACATGACGGTGAACTGGGCGGTGAGCGCGTGGGACATGACGTCGACCGGAACGGGTTGGGCGAGTTCGGCGGCCTTCTCGTCGCCGCCGGTCAGCTCGTACATCGCGGCCTTGAGGGCCATGACGCGGGTGGTCTCGGTGAACAGCGCGGGCGCGTCGGCGAGCGCGTCGTAGTCGAGGATGATCGGGTAGCCGTAGAAGTCGTCCCAGTCGCTGGAGTACTTCGCGCAGCTGTCCCAGAGGCGGTCCCACTCCTCGTCGGCCTGCCAGGTGGTCAGGATTTCTCAGGCCCGGGCCGCGACGGCCTCGGGCTGGATGAGCGTGCTCACGGTGGTGCCCCTCTCGGTATCGAGTGGTGCGCGGCCGGCCCGGCGGGTCGGCCGTGGTGCTGTACGGCACCGCGCACCCGGGGATCGGTGGTCGCGCCCGGGTGCGCGGCGGCCTCAGAGGACCCTGACGGCCTGGGGTGCGACGCCGGCGAGGCGGTCCAGGCGCTCGTACAGAGCACGTACGAGGCGGGCGCGGCCCTGCGCGCAGCGCGCGGTGCCCTCCAGCGGGACGGACAGGCGGCGGTCGGCTTCCTCGAGGACGACGTCGGCCAGGGCGCTGGCGGCGTGGTCTTCGAGCAGCAGGTCGGCGGCGCGGCGGACGTCGGCGGCGACGGTGCGGGCGGTGCCAGTGAGCAGCAGGGCGATCTGCTCCAGGTCCGCAGGCGGCAGGGCGGGGTTGCTGGTCCATCCGAGGACGGCTTTGACCAGAGCCTTGTGAAGCTCCCGGTCGAGGGGGAGTTCCGCGTCGAGGCGTCCTTCGGGGTCGTGGAGGACCAGGTGGGTGCTGCTCATCGGTGCCTCGCCGGGTCGTGTGGTCGCGGGCGGAGCGGTCTCGTTCGTCGGACGTCGACCGCATCCCGACGGTAGGGGCGGGCGGGATGCGGTGGGACTGACCGTGAGTACGGGTTTCGGTGCGCAGGGCGACCGGGGAGCAGGCCGGTATGGGCAGGCCCAGGCGAACATCAGCAGGCGCGGTGAGTGGGTTCGTGCTGCGCCTGGTCCGCGAATCGATCCCGTCCACGCAGGCCGCCCTGGCGGAGGCCCTGGGCGTGGACGTCGAGACGCTTCAGGGCTGGGAGTCCGGGCGGCGTCCGCTGGCAAACATGCGGGCCGGGGCGCTGCTGGAGCTGCGGCGGCGACTGCCGGCGCTCGGCGGCGACGTGGCGTTGGTGCCGTGGCTGGACGCGGCCTTGGACGCGGACCGGATCATCGCGGCCGCCCTGCGGGCCCCCGCCGCATGCTGATGGGCCCGTACCACCGTGGAGTCGACGGACACCAGCCACTCGATGTCGCCCGCCGCGTCCGCTTTCCCCTGGGCGGCCCGCAGCATCCGGTCGAACGTCCCGTCCGCCACCCACCTGCAAAAGCGCGTATGCAGCGTGGCCCACGGACCATAACGCTCGAGCACGTCCCGCCAAGCGACACCGGTCCGGAACTTCCACACGATCCCGTTCAGGACCCTGCGGTCGTCCAGCCGCTTCCGCCCCCGCAACGACACGGGCAGCAACGGCCGGACGAACTCCCGCTCGGCATCGGACAGTTCATGGCGGCGTATCACGACACCATGATTCACCAGCAATGATCATTTGAAGACACCACCTCGGATTTGATCACCTTTAAGTCCCTGTCGACGGGGAATAGTGGTCCTGCACGCACCTGACCACTCACCCTTTGCGAGTGTGGCACTGGCGAACGGGATGGCTTGCAGGAATCGAGTCAAGTCAATCACCGGAGATCCATAGGTATCCTCTACGCCTGACCACTCCGTCTAGAAGTGACTTGAATTCCACCGCATCACTCTTTGCGTCGAAATTTCGCTCAATCAAGAGGTCGAGCTCACTCATTACTCGCATTAACTGAGGGGAGTTGAACATTGTGTCACCATGAAGATGAACTCCCGCCAGAAGGGCATCAGCGTCAAGGTGCGGCAAGATCGCTTCGAGGTGAGTCCCAGCATCCCTGCCTGCATGCACCCGCTGATGATTCTGATCTTCGATATAGACCGCAAGGCCCATTAGAACTCCCACTCTGTTTCGTGGGGTCGACCCGCGAAGATCGTGTCGACCAACGAACAATCACCTAGGCACTGCCGGCTTCGGAATAGGGTGCATTGTGATCACGCCGCCGTACTTGTCTTGGACGACTCGATACCACGTCGTGGGCAGCCCGCCAGCATCGTCCGATAGACGACCGATCACGGTACCCGCATTGACGTCGCGCTCAAAGTTCCCGTTCACATTCGGACCGTGACACCTGCATCGATTTGCCTTATCCACCAGGTCGTCCAGGTCCACGTCTGCATTGAAGACGCTCTTGTCAGAAGCGACCTGACGCCCTCCGGGCATATGCCTATCCCGCACGTACGCCTCAGAGGCATCATCGAGCATCGCATCAACACAGTTTGCATTGTGAACGAGTAACGGTGTCTCGCCTGCCAGCACATAGTACGTGTGCAGGCTGTCGATGGTCAGGTTGAACGCAGGCTGCAGTGTCTTCCAGCGTCGTACCTGGGCAACACTGGCGTTGTGGCCGGAAGGTGAGCGCAGGAGGTCACCCTCCTTCAGGTCCGCCGCATACGTCCACCTCTGTGCCCTTACCGACCAGAAGGGGTGGTGGTCAGTGGCTGTCACCACACCGCCACCGGCAGCCCGGTCCAGAGTAAGGCTGGTGAATTCCCGGTCGTCCGGTGTGTAGATCGTCCTCTCCACACGCCTTGGGCCGGAGGTGCCAGTGAGTGGATCGGTCGCCTGTACGAAGTCACCGATCTTCACCTGCTCGATGGGCTGGCTAGTGCCACCCCCCATCAGGACACGCGTCCCAGCAGGGAAGCTGTCCTTCGTCGGGCAGGACGGCTTCCTCCTGTACAAGTTGTTCAGCTTCTCGAAGAGCTCCTTGGCCTGAGGCCCGAACTTCTGCGCGTACCTCTCCCACTTGACTGGAGTGGTGGCCCAGCCGGCGATCGGTGCCATGGACAGGCAGGCGAATCCCGCGTCCATCCACATGCCCTCGCGGCCCGTGGGGGAGAAGAAGTCCCAGACGCCTTCGCCGGCGTACAGAACACAGTTGGCTCCGTCGAAGGCTTCTCCCGCAACGGGGAACATGCCGGCGATGTCGAGGCCGACATGCACGATATCGAGCTGTGTACCTATGGGGAGGTCCTCCCCGAGGCCGGGTACGCCGATCAAGCCGAGATAGCCCTTGACGATCTTCAGCTTGTTCTGAGCCGCCTCCTCACGGAGGCGTTCCTGCGTTTCCTTGACGTACTGGTCGTACATGTAGCGCTTGACTGCTGCGTGGTATGCGCCCTGGGCCTCGTGGGCACTCATGCCGGCGTTGATGGCTGACTGACGGGCTGCACGGGCGGCTTCGTACGCGCTCTGGGCGTAGCCGGCAGCCGCGTCGGCGCTGGCCTGAGCGGAGACAGCCGAGTTGTCGGCGCGCCGTGCGCTGCGAGTCGCTGCGGCTTCGGCGTCGCGTGCTCGGGTGGCTGAGGCCGCTGCGGCGTCGGATGATTTGCGGGCATCATCGGCTGATGCGATGGCTTGCCGGGCCCAGTCGTCTGCCTGCTTGGCATACGTCGCCGCTTTGGTTGCGTGGCCGTCGGCGTCGTCGGCGTGGCCTTGAGCGATGGCTGCTGTTCTGGCTGCTTCGTAGGCATCCTGGTGGGCGCGTGCTGCGGTTTCGCTAGCAGCCGCGACGATGCCCTTGACCTGAGTGATATGGGCCGCGTTCAGTTCGTCCCGGCGTTTGGCGCGGTACTGGCCGGATTCGATGAAGGTGCGCAGGTGTGTGTCGGGGCTGGCCAGTGCTACGTCTGCTGCGTGGTTGAGTTCAGTCCTTGTGCATTCCTTTTCGGGGTCTTCCGGGGCGGGGTCGGGGCAGTGAGAGAGGGCGGCTGCTTGGACACGGTAGTCCGCGAGGCGGGCCTCGTGCTGGGTGGTGGTCAGGAAGTCGTCGAGGGCCTTCGGGTCGGGGTCATGGAGCGCCTTGCGTGCGGCCTCCTTGACACCGGCCCCACCAACGCCGGAAATGCGGGCGACCTGGACGCGGTTGTCCGGCGCTGCTGCGGCGTACTGGCCGGTGGTGAGGAAGGTGTGGACTTGTGTGACCTCGCCCTTCAGGGCCTCGGTCGCCGCGGTGCGTACCTCCTCGATGGGCGAGTCCTGTGCGAGGCGGTTGACCTTCTCCCGCTCGTCCTGTTCCTCGGCCGTCTTCCAGCCGGTGCGGGCGTAGTCGATGACGGCGGCGTCGTCGCCGATGAGGGCGGTTTCGGCGGCGGTGCGGCTCCAGGGGCCGCGGACCTTCATGGCGGTCAAGGCCATCTTGCGGCCGGTGGCGGCGAGCTGTGCCGGATCCGCGCCAGGCTGTGCGGCCTGTTCGGCGAGCTTGGTGAATTCGGCGTCCAGCTTGCCCGCTTCCTGGAGAAGACGCGTTACTTCGGCATGAGCCGCGTGGTGAGCGTCCTTGGCGTCTCTGGCCTGATTGGTGAGGGTCTTGGTGCGGGCGGTGCGCTCCTCGTCCTCACGCTTACGGGCAGTGGCTTCTATGCCTTGTGCCTGCGTGACTGCGTTGCTCGCCGTCTGAGCGGACTTGAGCGCCTCGTCGGCGTTGGTCTTGGCCCGGTCGGCTGCCTGTTGGGCATCACCCGCGTGGTCGGCCGCCTTGCGGGCGGCTTCGGCCGCCTTGCGGGCATTCGCCGCGGAGGAGCGTGCGGCATCTCGCGCCTGGCGGGCAGCGGTGGCGGCTGCGTTCGCGTGGGCTTGGGCGGCGCTGGAGGCGCGCTTGGCCTCAGCGGCGTGCCGACGGGCTGAGTCGGCTGCCGCTTGGGCGTCGGAGGCGTGCACACCCGCCTTATTGGCCCAGCTTCCGGCCGCCTCTGCGCTGTCGGCGGCCTCGTTCATGTCGTTGATCGCCTCGAGCGCGTCCTTCAGGGCAGTGTTGGCCTCGTTGAGCGTGCGCAGCATCGCGTCCGCGGAGTCGGCGATCTGCTCGGCGTGCTCGGCCGCCTTGACGGCGTCGGCAGCAGCCTTCTCATTGACTCTGCCGGAGGCGGCTGCCCTCCATGCCTGAGTCGCTGCCTGGGAGGCGTACAGGGCCGCGGTGGAGGCGTTGTGCGCGGAGATCGCGGCGGTCTGCGCGGCGGCGTTGGCGGCGCGTGCGGAGGAGATGGCGGAGAGGGCGGCGTCGGCTGCGCGACGGCTGGATTCAGCCGCTCGGCGAGCCGCGTCGGCGGCCACGGTCGCATCGTTCTGGGCGGCCTTGGTTGCCTCGGCCGCCTTCGCGGTTTCCTGTTTGGCCAGACCAGCGGCGGTCTGGGCCTTCTTGGCCTCTTCCTGCGCGCTCTTCTTCGCCTTCTCCGCCGCGATGCCGGCGTCTTTGGTCTGCTGCGCCAACTGGGCGACGGTGGCGTGCTCCTGATCCTGGGCGCGAGCGATGTGCTGGCCGAAGGTGAGGAACTCACGGACGTCTTCGATGGACCCCTTCAGGGCATCGGCCGCGGCACGCTTGGTGGCGGGGCCTCCAGCACCCTCGATCTGGGCGACGCGGACGCGGGCGTCTTCGTCACGCTTCACATACTGGCCTTCGGCGAGGAAAGCACGGATGTCGTCGATCGAGCCGCGCATGGCCACGTCGCCCGCTCCGCGCAGGCCGCTGCCCCCTGAGCCGCTGATCCGGGCGGCTTCTACTCGCTGGTCCTCTGCGAGAGGCTCCTTCCAGCCGTCCTTCATGAAGGCGGCAAGGTCCTGCGCCGTGCCGTTCATGGCCTTCTGGGCGGCTTCCCTGAGCGCGGGGCCTGCGTCGGCGACCAGCTTGAGCGCGGCCTCCCGGCGGTCGAGATCCTCAGCGATGGCCTGGCCGTCGGCCAGATACTGGCGGACCTGTTCGTCGTTGCCGGTCAGGGCCGAACCCGCGGCGGACTTCACGGCTGGCCCGCCGGTCTTCCACTGCTCAAGAACGCGTTCACGGGCGGACAGTGGCGGTTGCGTGCCTGGATCGTCGGCCGCGGCGGGCGCCGCGGATACCAGTCCGGCGACCAAGGTCAACGGAAGCAGGCAGCGGCCGGCCCTACGGGCTGCCGAGCCGTTCCTTCGCCATGCCTGGTCCTGCCGGCTTCGTGTGCGAAGCACGGAGTTGTCCCCTCATTGGTCTTCGTGCGCAGCGCTCTGTGCGGCAGGGCCGGCCTCGCAAGTAGGTGGCTGGGGTGGCGCCATTGCCTCCCCGCACACACGCGTCAAGGTTTGCTCCCCTCCTTTGTCACGGCATCCCCAAGCCGGAGGGAGGCATTGCCTTCGGGCCAGGCCCTGTACGGCGCTGCTTGTACGCGCAATCAGATACTGGCAATGGGCGCATGGTTGTGCGGTTCGCCGACGACGTTACGCATTCTTTATGTGATCGCGAACTGGCCTGATATTTGACTTATTTGACTCGCTGCCACCTCAGGTAAGGGGGCTATCCTGCTCGGCGGCCCCCAGGCACCCAAGACCTTCCGCAGCGTGGCGGAGGTGTCATTCCGGTACCTCTGCCTCCCCTGCTGTGACCAAGGGGGAGGCTCATTCGTGAAAGCGAAACCTGTGCGCATACGTAAATGGCTGCCCGTGGCCACCGTACTGACCGCTGCCGCCGTGAGCACGCCTGTGCCCGTGGCAACGGCGGCGGAAGAAGCCCCCGCGATCGCTGGCGCTCCCTACGCGATCGAGGACGGCGCCTATCCGTACAAGAGTGTGGTCTCCGAAGCGACCGGCGCCGAGCTCATCGCTGGCGACGGCAACATTGTTCACACCTCGTGCTACGCGGAGCACCAGATCGCGGTGTGGGCAAGAACTGTCAAGTCCGAGGGCAACAGAATCTGCTTTGAAGCCGGTAACACTGGCTTTTTGTCGGTGAGAATCCCGGAGGCGTACCGCATTGAGACGGTCGGCCGTGACGTTCGTGCCGAGATCTCCATCGACGGCAAGACCCAGACGCTCCAGGTCGTCAAGGACAGCGCCCAGGTTTTCGGAGAGGCCCACGCGTCCGACCCCAAGCCTGCAGTCCTTCTCGATCTTGCAGTGACCGGCAGTTCGGCTCAGGTGCCTGGAGGTGAGGCCGCTGATCCCGCGCGTGCCTTCATCGGCAAGCTGAACATCGGCAGTACCCGTTCGTGCACGGCCACGCTCGTCGAGGCGCGGTGGGTGGCCACGGCCAAGAGCTGCTTCGCCGACGACCCGGCGCAGAGCAACGCGGTGGCCGCAGGTGCGCCGAAGAGCAAGACCACGTTCACGGTCGGGCGCGCCGATCTGCAGAGCGCGGGCGTGCACACCGCGAAGGTGGTGGAGCTTGTGCCGCGTGAGGACCGGGACCTGGTGCTGGCCCGCCTGGAGCAGCCGGTCTTCACCCTCGCCCCGGCCGCTGTTGCCGCGCAAGCGCCGCTGGCGGGGGAAGCACTGACGGTCGCGGGCTTCGGCCGCACGGCGACTGCCTGGGCGCCGAGCAGTGTTCACGCTGCCGCGGCTACCGTCGGTGCCACGGCCGCGACCGGATTCGACATCGTCCCGAAGGATCCCACGCAGGCGACCGTCTGCAAGGGCGATTCCGGCGGGCCCGCGCTGCGGGAAGCGGACGGCAAGGCCGCGCTGGTCGCCGTGACCAGTCGCGCCTGGCAGAAGGGCTGCCTGGACAGCGGCGAAGCCGAGCGGAGCGGCGCGTACAGCGTGCGTGTGGACGATCTGACCGGCTGGGTGCAGCAGGTCGGTTCGCGTCGTTCGGCGGCGAACGAGGCCGGTGGCAGCGGGCGGGTGCGGTTCGCGGACTTCGACGGCGACGGCAAAGCGGATTACCTCACTGTGGCCGACAGCGGCGCCCTCCGCGTCCATCTGAACAAGGGGGGTGACGGCCACGGCGGCTGGCAGGACCTCGGGCAGGTGGCCGCAGGCGTGGCAAGTGACCGTACGCGGGTACGGTTCGCCGACTTCGACGGCGACGGCCGGGCCGACTACATCACCCTGTCCGCCACCGGTGCGGTGAGCGTGTATCTCAACAAGGGCGGTGACGGCCGCGGCGGCTGGAGCACTCTGGGCCAGGTGGCGACCGGCGTGATCGCCAATCCTGACCAGGTGCGGTTCGCCGATTTCGACGGGGACCTGAAGACCGACTACATCGTCACCCAGACCACGGGCGCGGTGGAGGTGTACCGCAACACCAACGCAGCCGGCGGCTGGAGCGATATGGGCAGGGTCGCGGCCGGTGTGACCGCCGACCGCAGCCGTATCCGCTGGGCCGACTTCGACGGCGACCAGCGGGTGGACTACACCATCATCAACGCCGACGGGTCGGTCACCGTGTACACCAACCACGGCGGTGACACCGGGGACGGTTGGGTCAAGCGGGCCAAGGTCACCGGCGGTGTGACATCCAGCCAGAACCTCGTGCACTTCACCGACCTCAGCGCTGACGGCCGCGCCGACTACCTGACCGTCAACGGCCCCGTCAGCGCCTACCTCAACAACGGCGGCGACGACAAGGCCCAGCCCGGCTGGGTCAACTACGGACAGATCGCCAACGGCGCCTGATCAGAAAGCACACGACGTTCTCGATGAATGCACTCCCAAGGCTGCATGGCCTCCTCGGCCTTGCAGCCCTGCTGGGGCTGGCCGGCGTCTTAGCCGCCGCCCCCCACGCGACCGCCGCCCCCACCCCCGCCGATACCCCACCGCCCGTGCTGCGCGTCATGCCGCTCGGCGACTCGATCACTGCCGGGTACAAGAGCACCACAGGAGCCGGCTACCGGCTTCCGCTCATACAGGCCGCGGCCGGGCAGGACCGCTACCGCATCGACCTGGTCGGCACGACCACCAGCGGCACCATCCCCGACCCCGACCACGAAGGCCACAACGGCGCCTTCATCGACGACATCAGCCTCAAGGCCGACACCTGGGTCACCGCCGCCCAGCCCGACGTCATTCTGCTCCACCTCGGGATCAACGACCTCGAGCGCAGCGGCGACAAAGAACACGCCGCCGACCGTATGACGGTCCTCATCGGCCAGTTGCAGACCCTGCGGCCGGGTGTCACCGTCATCGTCCAGGGCCTCATCGCCACCACCCCGCACCTGGCCGAACCGGTGGCGGCGTTCAACCAGCGGGTCAAGGCGGCAGTGGTTGCGACGCGTGAGCAGGGTGGCAAGGCCGTCTTCGTTGAGGCACCCCCTCTGGGGGCGGCGGAGATGGCCGATGACCTGCACCCGAACGACCAGGGCTACCAGCTGATCGGGGAGCGGTTCCACCAGGCTCTCGACGCCGCAGCTGCCGACGGTCTCGCCGTGTCTCTCGGTGCCCGCCGGGCCGGCTTCGAGGCGGGGGGGACCCACCGGGTGCGCTGGGCCGACCTTGACGGCGACGGCCGTGCCGACTACGCGGCCATCGGCGACAACGGCTCCGTCCGGGCCTTGGCCAACCGAGGCGGGGAAGGGCGTGGGGGCTGGCACGATCTCGGCCAGATCGCGCTCGGTGTCGTGAAGGACCGTGCCCGGGCGCGTCTTGCGGACTTCGACGGCGACGGAAGGGCCGACTACATCACCCTCTCCGCCTCCGGCGCGGTGACGGTCTACCTGAACCAGGGCGGCGACAACCACGGCGGCTGGCGCAGTATCGGGCAGGTGGCCCTCGGCGTGACGGACAAGCCGGAGCAGGTACGGTTCACCGACTTCGACGGTGACGGCCGCACCGACTACACCGTCATCGCCGACAACGGCGCCGTCCGGGTCTTCCTCAACCGCGGCGGTGACGGCCGTGGGGGCTGGTCCACCCGCGGGCAGGTCGCATCCGGCCTGACCAAGGACCGCGACCAGGTACGGCTTAGCGATGTCGACGCGGACGGCCGCGCCGACTACATCCTGCTCACCGGCAACGGTGCCGTCCGTGTCTTCCTCAACCAGGGCGGCGACGGTCACGGGGGCTGGAAAGGCGCCGACATCGCTTCTGCGGCCCCCACCACAGACGGTGCTCAGGTGGACCTCGCCGATATCAGCGGCGACTTCCACGCCGACCACCTCACCACCGCAGAGGGCGCCACCACGGCGCAGCTCTATGACAACGGGAACTGGCAGGAGTACGGGCGCCTGCTGAGCGACAAGAACTGGCACTCCGCGCAGTAAGGGCAGATACGGCGCCGCCGCCCAGCATCGTGGATGGCAACGCACGGGGGGACCGCCCGAAGGGGCGGTCCCCGCAAACCGTTTCAGACCACGATCAGCCTCATGGACTCCACCACGCCGACACAGTGGCCGAAGCCCTGGCTGACCCTGCGCGCCCGCTGGTACGTGCCACGAGACAGCGGCGCGCTGAGCAGCAGATGACAGCGGAGGAGAAAGCGGAACGCCAGCTCACTACAGACCGCCTGGGCCATCCGGACGAGCACCGACCGCACCACAGCCAGCGGAACCACCTCATCGAGCGGGTCCTCAAGACCCCCGACCAGGTTTAATACCTCACCCGTCAGCAAGCGATGGCGTCTGATCGCCCTGTTCCCGTGGGCGGAGGCATGTGCGCTACCCCTGGCCTGCGCGCACCGCCTCACCGACCACGTCCCTGCATCCGCACCCGGCCCCGCGACCAGCGTCACCGCGCCCGTCAGCACAGCATCCAACCAACCCTGCCCACGGCCCCAGGCCTCCGGGACATGCAACGAGCCCGCACTGATCACACGCCACAGGACATCAAGCTCCCCATCGCTCAGCACCGACCCGCGCAACAACAGCACATCATCGATAAGCAGCTGCAAGGAGGAAGCATCGCGCTCCGCGATCAACAACGCCAAGCTCGCCTCCCAGCCACGCTCCACCTCAAGCCACTGACCCTCGTCGCCGACGGACCACTGCAACGCAGCAGCCCCCAAAGTCGAGGAAAGTCCCCCCGGTACGGAACAGACGATGCCTTCCATCACGCCACCCCGCTCAGCCACGCCCCGCCACGCGCGTGAACGCAGAACCTGCGCCCCCCAGAACCACCTGTCCAGCCTGTCAGCACACACGCCCCGTCCCCCTGGTCGGCAAATGCAGTCGACTCGCCCCGCGTAGAGAACACCAACCGCGACGCGGCGCCTCAACTCCTCATGGCAAAGGCACACGTCACCCCCGCACCTATCTCCGGTTCCCTAGAACACCGTGAGAATTGGCTGCTCCCCGCCCACAATCATACGATCCACAGCAACCGGCGATCGGCCAGGGGCAGGGAAATGGATCCCGCGTTTCATGTTTTTGGCCATCAGGCAGGAACCGGCTCATCAGCCCTGAATGGAGGCCGGATGTATTGGCTCCCAAGTGTCCCTCGGGCGACAGTGTCCAAGCGCCATCGGCACCCCGGAGGACAGTACCGGTCGTCCGGCCGCCACCGGCGATGGTTCCGGCGGCCTGACTTGCGAAAACCCTGAGCCAAACGCTGATGAAGTGATGCAGAATCCCTGCGGACGCCCAGTCATCCCAGTCAGGCGGGAGATTCCCGTCGCGTGCGACTCTCAGCATTCGAGACGCTGCTCTCTCTCCCCCCCGTGCGCGCACACGCACACGTCGGCAAAACTGGAGATGGCGAAAAGAAACCCCGAACGCCGAGCACAACAGACGCATCGCGACGCTTGCGACAAGGACATGACGACTAGATCGGCAGTAGCCTCACGCCCTGGAAATCCCATCCCTGCAACCTCGACGCGAGAAGCGCGAGGCTCGCCGAAAGCGTTAGCCGCACCGGAGCATCGGTCACGCTGGACCAGCGTTCGCACGAAAGCGATACCCGCTGGACGGGCGCCGTCCTTCCTGGAAAGCGCTTCAGCGCGACTGCCTTGATGCTGGAGCCAGCCGACAAAGCGTGCTGAGGTCCACGCTCAACACAACAGCGCGCGTGACTGATCGTGGCATCGGCATCGGCTCACGCGCTGCTCGGGCCGAATGTCACACGTCCTTGGCGCCCGGGCTTAGACGGTGTCCTATGTGGTGAGGGCTCGTTGAGCCATGTACGGGGCGGGATACGTGGAGTTGGATTGTTCCGGACGGGCTGTGGGAGATCGCCAAGCTGCTGATCCCACAGTCGAAAGTGCGGCCGCAGGGCGGCGGCACGCAGGACACGCCTGATGAGCCGCTGTTCGCGGCGATCATCTACGTGCTGGTCAGCGGCTGCTCCTGGCGTTCCCTGCCACCCTGTTTCGGGATATCCAAGTCCACTGCCCATCGTCGGTTTCTGATCTGGTCCAGAGCCGGCGTGTGGGGCCGTCTGCACGAGGCCGTCCTGCACCGGCTCGACAAGGCGGGCCTGATCGATGTCTCCGGCGTCCTCCTCGATTCCGCCCACGTTAGGGCGAAAAGGGGTGATTATACCGGCCCGAGCCCCGTGGATCGGGGCAAGCCGGGCACCAAAATGCACATCCTGTCGGACGCGAACGGACTGCCCCTGGTCGTCGGCGTCTCCACCGCGAACGTCCACGACAGCGAAGAGCTGAAGCCGATGGTGGCCGGTCACCAAACAAGCAGCCAGGACGGCACCGGCCGCTTTCCTGCGGGAGGTCGAGAAGAAGGCGAACGAGCTGGTACGCATGTGTGAGGTCGCCTACCTCCACGCGAGGGACCACCAAGGTCTCGACCCTAAAGGTGCCACCCTCACGCTTCCCGGCGGCATGATCTCCTACCAGATCGTCGTCCGTCGCGAGCGCGTGTACATCGTGCAGATCACCGCCCTGGACCGGTGAGCCCCCAGCACTCAGCCAAGAAGGGTGCGCGGCCCGGAAACAGCCTCGGAACGTTGCATCATCGCCGACAACGACTCCCAACCATCACCAGCGAATCCTTCGGCAAGGCGGAGTTCGACTACGACAACCCTGTGGTGGCCGGCGTCGACCACCCCGGTTCAGACCACGCCGACCGGCTCGAAAACGAAGCGGACGGCTGGCCCCATCGTCACTCTGACTCGCAATCCGTTGCGAAGGCGGCCAGGAGGCGGTCCATGCGGTCTGGTAGTGGTGCAGATCCTCGGCCCAGCCGCGGCGGGCACCGCCCGACGCGCAATCGGTTCCGGCGCCCCATTCCCCGGCTGCGGCCGTACCGCCCACCCCGCCCGCCCTTACTCCTTCACTCCAGCCACAGGGCATGGACAGAGCGGCCGCAACGGGGACGTCAGCGGGCCGACCACGGCGAAACCACGTGATCACCTGGACGGCCCACTGGCGCGCAACAGCGCGCGCTCTCTGGCCCAATACCGTGCTCCTAGGCAGTTTGGTTTGGATCAGCCGGTCGTTGGTCCGGGTGTGCCGTTGGCAGATGTGCGGTGGGCGTGGATCGAGTCCTTGCTCCTGGACCGGTCGCCGAAGCGGGGTGGTCGCTGGAGGGATCACCGGGAGGTGATCGACGCGGTTGCCTTCGAGTTCCAGACCGGGACACAGTGGGTCCATCTGCCCGGGAAGTACGGCAGCTGGCGAGGCGTCTGCAACCGGCTGCGGATGTGGGCGATCGACGGCACTTGGGGACGGGTTTTCACCGTGCTGGTGGCCCAGGCCGGCGCCGGCGAGGACCTGACCTGGGCCGTGTCGGTGGACTCCACGGTCGTGCGGGCTCACCAGCACGCGGCCGGGGCCCGCACAAGGGGGCCCCGGCCGACGGACCGGCCGACCACGCCATCGGCCGGTCGCGCGGCGGACCGACCACCAAGATCCACCTCGCTGCCGATGCCCGCTGCCGGCCTCTGGCGTTCGTACTCACCGCCGGACAGGCCGGTGATGCTCCTGCCTTCACCGCCGTCATGGCCCGCCTGCGCGTTCCCCGACGACGTGGCCGGCCGCGCACCAGATTGGATGTGGTCCTGGCCGACAAGGCGTATTCGTCCCGCGTGATCCGCGAGCACCTGCGCAGACGCGGCATCCGCACCGTGATCCCCGTCCCGGCGGACCAGCGCAGCCACCGGCCGCGACAGGGCAGCCGGGCCGGGCCATCAGCCTTCGACCACGAGACCTACAAACAGCGCAACACCGTCGAACGGCGCATCAACCGCCTGAAGCAGAAGCGAGACATCGCCACCCGGCTACGGAAAGACCGCAACCATCTACCCGACAGGACTTCACCTCGCCGGCATCCTCTCTGGTCCGCCCGATGATTCAAACGAAACCCACTAACTCTTCACCGGATCAGGAGCCGGTGGTGGGCCGTCGACTGCGAGATCCTCAAGCACGGTGGCGACGCCCGCCAGGCGTACCCGCCGACCAGGACATAGGCGATCGCGGCGAACAGCTCTCAGGACGGGTGGCTTCTCTTCCGCCCGGTTCAGAAGTCATGACGGCCGGGCTGCGATCCGCCGACGGGCGGAGGCCCAGACCTCCTCGAATTCCTCGGAGGTCAGCTCCTGGGGGTCGTGGCCTGCCCACTCTGAGGCGGGTAGTTCTGCTGTGATCCCGAACCTGTTGTCGTACTCGTCGAGGCGGCCTGCGTCGTGGGCTTGCTGCCATTCGTCGGGAGAGGCTGCTGCGATCGGCGTCAGCGCAGGCCCCTGTAGCTCGATCTGCCGGGTCACCCAGCCTTCGGTGTCGACCTCGAAGTAGAACCAGATGTCTTCTTCGTCCCAGTGGCAGCGCATCCATGTCGTCACCAGTCCATGATGACGAAGTCCTCTACGTGCTCACGGGGGGTGTCTCAGAGCCGTGTTGGAGGATGACGCCATGTTGATCGCAACGGGTGAGGCGGGGCGCGTGGTGAAGAAGCCCTCGAAGCCGGCGATAGGCAGGATGCTGGCCAGCTCACTCCGACGCTGCGACGCGCATCTGGTCCTGGAGCGCGTGGAGGAGGACATGGAGGGCGGCCGGTACGTCCAGGTGCTGCTTCGTGACGACAACACCTACCACCTCGAATTTCGCGACAGCGTAGCGGTCCAGCGCTGTCAGACGCGAACCATCTCCCAGGAGAAGGTCCTGACCGCCCTGCTCGGCTGGGCGGTCGGCAAGGAGGACTGGAAGAACGGACCGCTCGATGAGGCGAGCCGTGCCCCGCACCGGCCTCGGCCTGTCCGTGGAATGGGTACCGACCAGCCGGATATGCAGCATCGGCGGTGCAATCCCTGGCCCTCTTGGTGGGCCGCAGTATGCCCGCACCGAAGGTAGCCATGCCCGGGCTCGCCGCCACTGAGCCGGCGGGCTGAGCTATATCACTGCCAACCCGGCTGCTTCGACCAGCTGGGGGCCGTGCCCGAAGCACCTGCTGGCCTACGCATACGCTGAAACAGCTTGCGGGAGACAACACCGCCGGAGGCTGGGTACGCACGCAGAACGAAACGGAAAGCCAGCTCACTGCAGACTGCCTGTGTGCACCTCACCAACGCCGTCTTCACAGCATGCGGATGGATCGCCGAGCGTCCATACCAATCCAGGCGCACTATGAGGTTCAATACGTCCCCCGTGAGCATACGGTGCGCCGTCACTGCGGACCGATGCCGGCCGCTTTGAGTTTCGTCGTCCCGTTCCTGCGCACACGCAATTATCGCCGCCCACTCGGACTCCGGGATTCCGCGTGCGCCGATCACAGGCAAAGTGGTGTCCAAATAGTACGCGAGCCATGAATCGTCGCGACCCTCAGGCGCGGGGCTTTCACTGACGTAGGGGTCAATCGACTGCCACAGCGAGCCGATCTCCGCATCGGACAGCACTGAGTGATCAAGAAGTAGCAGGTCTTCGACGAGGAGCTTGAGCGAGCCGGTACTGAGCTGTTGCACGCCCGACCGGACGTACGCCTTCCGGCTGGCAGTGTGTGATATCCACTCACCGTAGGACGACCAATCCAGTGCGGTCACGCCGTAGCCCGAGCGGAGAGCTACGCTCAAACCGGTCACGTCGTGCACGAGAGTCCTCACTCGGGCAGGGCTCAAAACCCCAAAGCTCCTCCACACCATCGAGGGCAGTAGGGCACATTGACCTAGTGGCGGTTGATTCTTTAGTGCTGCAGTGAACCCGCACGCCCAATGGATGAAGTATTGGTCTGCCGATGCCGGATGGTGCCTGCCCACAGAGAAGGGGCAGGCACCACAGTTGCTGTCCGGCAGAGGGCTGGCGATCCGCGGACACCCCCAGGCGGAGGTGAACGGATACCAGGACACTGCTTTCCCGAAAGCCAGCACGAGGGGGCCGTGTGACTCAGTGAGCCTCACGCTACGCATAGCGATCAGAGCTTTCCAGGTACCGGTGTTGCAGGTAATAGTGGGGGCCTCGCCCAGCCTGCCTTTGACCGGTCAGGGTGAAGAGGGTGTCTCACGTGGCACGTTTCGCGAGCTTTTTGTAGCAGGTCAGTGCGGCGGCCAGGCCGAGGACGGCGAGGAAGTGCGATCCCTTTCGTTCGTATCGGACGGTGAGGCGGGGGGAGCCGAAGAGCCGTGCGATCGATCGTTCGATCTTCCAGCGGCGCCGACCGAGGCGTTCGCCGGACTCGGTGCCGGGCCGCGCGATGCGCGCGACGGGCCCGCGCTCGCGCAGCCAGGCCAGGTGTTCGGCGGGGAAGTGCGCCTTGTCCCGTGGAGTTTGACGGGTCGACGCCGCCGTGGTCCCCGGGCGGGACCGGACGGCGGGTATGCCGGTGGATGAGCGGTTTGAGGGCGAGGTTGTCGTGCACGTTCGCGCCGGACACGGCGACGGCGAGCGATGTCCTGGGCATCGGACAGCACCTGCAGCTCGCTGCCCTTCTTGCCGCGACCGGCCGGGGTCGACCCAGTCGGCAATCCCCGCTTTCGGCGCGAACGGAGGCCCGCTCGACGATCAACGAGGTCCAGTCCACCCCGCCCCGGGCCCGGTTTCGTCCAGCACTGCCCGGTACAGCCGACGCCACAGGCCGGCCTCGGTCCGTACCGTGAGCGGCAATGCACGGTCACGGGCGACGTGCCGAACGCCGGCGGGGCAGATGCCGCCGGGCACAGTCGCTGGTCGGTGCGTACACCACTGCCGTGAACACGGCCCGCTCGTCACACGGAGCGGTCCCACCACCTTGCGCACGAACAGCGGACGACGACGGCAGCAACGGGCGGCCAGCACGTGGAGTTCATCAGTGACCAGACGCTTCGATGGATCAGCACTTACGACCGGCCGCATGCCGCACGAACATCACGTCACGTGAGACAACCGCTAAGCCTTGACTGGTGCGGCCGACCTGGCGGCCTGCTCGATCTTCGCGCAGTAGGCTGCACGGGCTTCCTCGTCGATCTGATTCTCGTGTTCGGCGCGCACCCCGGTCCGGCCGTCGAGGCCCTCGCGCAGGATATCGACGTGCCCGGCATGCCGGATGGACTCGCCGAGGACATGGACCATGACGGCGAACAGGTTCGTGTTGGGACAAGGCTCCGGCCACCACGGCACGTGGCCGGGGGCGTCGAGAGGAAGCTCGTTGATCGTCGCGTCCGAGTGTTCCCAGGTGCGCCGGTACAACCCGATGATCTGATCGCGGGTCTCGTCCTCGGTCGCCCACAGATCGCTGCCCTTGGAGTCCTGCCACCGGGGCAGCGGTTCCGGGGAAGGGCGGTCGAAGTCCTCGCCGAAATACCTGGCCTCGACGGTGGCCAGGTGTTTGACCAGGCCGAGGGGGTTGGGCCCGGTCGCCGTCAAAGGTCGGCGGGCGTCATATTCGGACAAGCCGTCGATTTTCCAGAGCAGCGCCTTGCGGTCCCGCCGCAGTCTCCCGTGCAGGTTGTCTTTGGCGAATTCGTCGATCATGCGGTATGAGCCTGCCATGGGCCGCTCATGGTCTCAAGATCCCGTACGTGGCCCGCAACGACTGGTAGAGCCGGGGCCTGGCCATGGCCGCCGCCCTGACCTGCTCCAGGAAGCTCGCGGAACTTGGTACGTGACACAACCTCCAAGGTTCAGTCCATGCATCTGGCGCCCCGGTGACCACAACATGCCCCTCAAAGCCCTGTTCCAGGAGCGGCGCGCGGCCACCGATCCAGAATCCGCTGTCGGATTTTCCAGGCGTGACCGCGGGCCTGGCCGACGGGCCCCGGGCCTGAGTCAGAAGCAGATGGATCTGCTGATGGGGCGGGCCCCCAGGCACCTTCAATCGCCTTGAGAACGGACAACTGAATTGAGTCACAGTCGAGTTATTGACGAGCGTGGCCGCCTTGCCTTCGACTCCACGGCCGCGGCATCGCGGGCCCTCAACGCATGCCTTCCCGAAGTCACCAAATGGCTCGACGGCAGGCTCGTGCGGTTCGCCGTCGTCCACCCCGGCGGGCCGCGTGTCCTCTCCGACGCTGCCGTCGCACTCGGGCTCGACCCGGAACCGGCGACCTGCGCCATTCCTGGGACAGTTTGCGCGAATGCGGGAATTTGGGGGGATCTGCCATCCTCGACGTCCTCGCCCGGACTTTCGACGCTCTGCCTTCCGGTGACGTCGAAGGCATCTTCATCGGTTTCGGGCCCGAATTCATTCTTGCTGCCGCCCACGGCAGATGGTCCGATAACGTGTCATGACCACGGAGGAGGCCATCCGATGACCATGAACACCACGTCCGGGGGCCGCACACCTCTGGCCCGCACAATCCGGGAGATCGCCGAGGAACTCCAGGACCGCGGATGCGAGATCACCTTTTACCTCACCGAACAGGCCGGGGACCTGCCCGCCCAGGTCGTCGCCTGGGCATCCGGAGGCAACGAGCCTCAGGGGAGGGATTCCGCCATGTCGCCGCTGACGCAGCGTTAGGTGATGCGGTGGCCTCCGGCAGGGGCTCTGCTCGGTTGACTCATCTTCCATCGGATTTCAGGACCAGGAGGGCCCGATCCTGCCATTCTGCCGCTTGCGCATTCGCCTGCTATCAGCCATCGGCGCGTGTTGGCTGAATTGGCACTAGCGCATCATCTTGCTGTGTAGAATCAATGGTTCATCAGATGTGGCTCAGGGGGCGGGCTTCGCACTGACCTGTCGTGCAATGAGAGATTCGATACAGGGGAAACATGCGCACTGCACATAAGCCCGCCACTCATAGCATGAGCAATGCTCGCCGGGCCACAGCTATCGCGGTCGGGGCAACCGTTCTGCTGGGTCTCGGGGCCCTACCGGCTCATGCCGAAAACTACCGGGACACTAATTTCTCCGGCTGGACGCGGGGTACGGAGTCCAGCCGGTGGCACGACAATGATCGGGACAACACCACGACCGCCCTCACATTTGCGGACTGCTACACCGACGCGGGCTTCAGCTACGCGACTCTCAAGGTGTGGAGGGATGTTCCCCTGTCCCCGGACGTGGACCGGGGAACTCGAACCAACTACTGCGGCACCTCTCTCTGGGGAAAAGAAGCCCAGGGTGACTACTACTTCGAGCTTGACGGCTTCCTCAGCGGCAGCGTCATGACAGTCAAGAGCATAAGGATCAAGTGGTAGGCAGACACCGCCTAGGGGCGCCCAGGTGTACCTTGCCTGGGCGCCCTGCCACGTCAACTGTCAGACCGAAATGCGTCCGAAATACCAGGCGGATTGAGTTCTCCTCCATGACACTGCACTTCAGCAAGGTAGCTTTCCGCTACAACCGTAAGGCGCCCGTGTTCTCGGGCCTCGACCTGGCCATCGACGATGCCGCGACTGTCCTCCTCGGGCCCAACGGGGCGGGCAAGTCGACGCTGATGGCTCTGGCGGCGACCCATTTACGTCCTGAAAGGGGCAGCATCACCTGGAGGGGCAGCGCGCCGGCAAGTCGGCGTGCCAGGTCGGCTTATGTACGGGCTGTGGCCTGGTTGCCGCAGGAGGTGGTGGCCATCCCGGGGCTCACCGTCCGCGAGCAAGTCGCCTATGCGGGATGGCTGAAGGGGATGTCGCGCTCGGCCGCCTGGGAGGCGTCCGCCGGGGCACTGGCGCGGGTGAGGATGAGTGAGCTCGCCGGCCGGCGCAGTCATCAGCTGTCCGGGGGGCAGAAGCGGCGGATGGGGCTGGCTGGTGCGCTCGCGCACCGCAGCGAGGTCATTCTGATGGATGAGCCGACCGCCGGGCTCGACCCCACGCAGCGCCGGGTCTTCCGGGACCTGCTGGAAACCCTGCACGGCGATGTCCAGGTGATCGTCTCCACCCACCAGACCGAAGACCTGGCCGACTCCTACTCCCACGTCATCGTCCTGGACCGTGGGACCGTACGGTTCCAGGGACCGCCCGACGACTTCTACGCCCTGGCCGGCACCGGCCCTGACCGGTCCCGCGAGCGGGCCGAGGCAGCGTACGCGCACCTTGTCCACGGGGAGGCGTAACGATGCGGCTGCGCACCCTGCTGAGATCATCGGCGGCGGCTTACCTGACGCCGGTCCTGGTCGTCTTCATCCTGGTCGGCATGAGCGATGTCGCCCACTGGACGACACGCGGCTACTGGCCCTCCGTCACCGGTAACTCCACGTACTCCCTGCCCTTCCTGTTGACCGGATGTGCCGGTCTGGCCGCCTGGGAGGGCGCCCGCCTGACGCGGGGCAGGGTTTTCACCCAGCCGGCCGTGCGCTCGCCGTTGGTGATCACCGGGTACATTCTCCTGCCTGTGCTGGTCGCTGGTGTGATCGCGATGCTGGCTGCCCTGTTCCTCTCTGCCAGCGGCGCGGGTGCCGGCCTGGGGCTGCCCGACTTCCGCATGCTGGGTGTCGAACTGCTGCTGTTGCTCGCGAACATCCTGGCCGGATACCTGGTGGGGCGGCGGTGGCCGGCGGCGTTCTCCGTACCTTTGGTGCTCGTGGGGGCGTTCTTCGTCAGTGCCTATCCGAGGTCCTGGAGCATCATGTGGATCAGGAACCTCGTCGGCAGCGGGATGGCCGAATGCTGCTCCATCGACCAGGTCATCGATCCGCGCACACTGTGGAGCGCGGCCGCGTTCGCCACGGGCCTGGTGTTGGCCTGCGTCCTCGTCATCGTCTTCCGTACGTCGAAGGCCGCTGTCGCCGGGAGCCTCGCGCTGATCGTCGCGGGCACCGTGATGGGTGCCCACTTCGCCCGCGACCTGGGCGCGAGCCCGGTCCAGGGCAGGCCCGACGAGGAACTGAGCTGCCAAGCCAGTGGACGGTTCCGGGTGTGCCTGTGGCCGGAGGTGCGGAACCAGGCGATGATCCGCAGCGAAGCAGCCGGCATCGCAGGCCGGCTCTCCGCCGCCGGTGTCCCGATGCATGAAACGTTCACCATGTCGCTCCGGCCCGAAGCGTCGGAGGCCAAGCTCGGCATCGCACCTGATGCGCGACCTGATGAGGTATCTGCCGGTGTCGTGACCGGCGTACTGCCTTCGCCGCCGGCGTGTGTGGCGGAGGGCAGATATCCGGGAGGAGAAGCCGAGGCGCCGCTCGCCGCGTGGCTGCTGCTCACTTCGGGTTCCGCTGTCGAGACGGCGAGAGCCATGGCCGGGTCCGAGGCCGCCGGCATGGCCGAGAAGGTGAGGCAGCTGCCGCAATCCGTACAACTGGACTGGTACAAGCGCAACGCGGAAGCCATGCGTTCGTGCTCAATGCGCCCGCAGCTCATCCCGGTGACGGGAGCGAAGTGAACTGGTGGTTGAAGAGCCGGGCGTGGTCCGGACTGGCCCCAGTCATCCTCGCCACCACCCTGCTCGGACTGCTGGCCGGTGAGGCCGCACTCCCCGTCCCCGTACTCGCCGGGGCGTCCGGCACGTTCCTGGTCGCCCACCTGATCCCCGTGCTCCCCGCCGCGTTCCTCCTCCACGGTTACGGCCGCACCGATACGAGAATGGAGCATGTCGCCTCACGGCCGATGCGGCTGTGGAACGTCGCCCTCGCCCTGGCCGCATCCGCAGGCGCCGCGGTGGCCTCCGTCCTCGCGTATCTGGCATGGCACAACGACATCACCCTGGTCACGGGCCGAAACATCGTCGCCTATATCGCCCTCGCGGTGATCGGTGCCTTTCTCCTCGGGCCGCGCAACTCCGCAGTCGTCACCACGGTCATCCCCCTCGCCATGGCGGCCACCGGATGGACACCGGCCGGCGATCCCGAACCCTGGGCCTGGGTACTTCACCCCGCACGATCCACCACCGCCGCCACGGTCACACTCGTCCTGCTCCTTGCGGCAGCGGCCACCGCAGTAAGCAGCCAAAGCACCGGACCGCTCTCGCGCTCCCGTAGCTGAAGCGCCCATCGTCGGCGGCCCACGACAGGCCCCGGTCAGCCATCAGGAGCGGCTCACCGGGGCCGACTGGCAACATCACCGCTACGGCGTGCGCCACAAACTCGGGTGATGCCTCAAGGCGGGCCCACTGCTGCCGCAGGCCGCTTATCGGCAGCAGGCCCAAGATCTCCCCCCAGCCGAGATCTCCCAGTTCTGCGCCACCGGCCCGTGCTGCACCGTCCGCGAGAACGACCTGCCCCCGCAATGTCGCCCGGCATTATCAGTTCTCCACGCGGTCAGCGACGACACCCTGGCCCCTCCGTCGGTCTGATCGTCCCGAAAACGCTCGCGAACCTCCCGTGACGCGATCCGCAGCACCTCGTCGCCCGCGATGGCCGCCTGCAATACGTAACTCACCCCAAACCCTCCCCACCCGATTGGAGGCTCATCACGCCGGACACGTAGCGCATGAACTTCCATGCCTCCCCGCCCGCTACATCCGCGACGTCCTCGTCGTCGCCACGGGGCTGCCGCCGCGGGACGAACGATCGGAGGCCCTGGCCTCGCCGACCAGGTCGCGCACCTGTCCGTCGCCGCGGCCGCCCTGTACGCGTTCTGGCAGTTGACCGGGCTGCTCGGTCTAGTCGGCGGTGTCGTGCGGTTCGCGGGCGGGGTCGGGTGAGACGTGGCCGGTCCCGGTGTCCTCGGGTTCCTCCGGCCAGCTGGGCGGGTCGGCCCTTCTCCGGCCCGCACGCGGATCTGCGCATGGGCCGGGCCACTGGGGAGAAGCGGCGGGCGAGTCCGGCCCGGGTGAAGACGCGGGCGATGGGACAGGCAGCGGGTACAGGCTCATGTTTGATCAACGGCACACCACCCGCTCACATATGCACCATCAACGGGTGTATCCGGCGCACCGCATCGCGTGCACCGAATACACCCCACTGCACTGCGCCCGGTACACATCTCGCGGCGGCGGACCCCAATCACACACCCCTTGACCGCGATCTGATCGGCGGCCGAGACCGGGGCCGCCTCCTCGCCGTCTTCAACGAGGCCGCCGGTCCCCTCCGGGCCCGCGGCGTCTGTGAAGCCCGCAACCAGAACTGCTGTTGAAGAACATCGAGAGCACCCGGTCCAAGCTGAAACACCTGGTCAAGCTCGATGCCCTCATCGAGACCGACGCCGACAGTTTCACCAGGAAGCAGTAGTCGACCGAGCCGCTACCAACAGCCCTCCCCCAGCCTCAACCGGAAATGGACATCAACCACGAACCGCCCCCTGAGGCCAAACCGAGAGATCGCAGCTCGGCCCCCGCGATGGATCGCGGGGGCCAGGCCCATTCGTACAGTCAGTGTTTCACACTCACCTACCAGTTGGTCGCCGCGTGGTCACCCTTGGGCGGCTATCTCGCAGCGGATCACACCCAGACAAGGAGGTCATACAGGCCACCGGCGTTCTTGACGCACTTGGCCGTACCAGCATAGGAGTCCCGCAGATCTATGCACTGCGCTCGGGGGAATTCGCCCAGGGATTCCCAGCGCGGGACCCCTGCGGATGCCGAGGTGGCGGCCGAGGCACCGGTGGTACCCGAAGCCGTGGCGGCCGAGGCTCCTGCGATAGCGATCACGACGAGGGCCGCGCTGGCGGTGAGTGTGGTGAAGGCTCGTTTCGCTGTGGTGCGCACAGTTTCTCCCTTTTCCGAGGTCTGCTGAGGCTGTTCCCGACCGGGGACGCTCAGCGGGGATATGGAAGTAGCGTCCATGCGGGCTGATCAAGTCACGCAACCGCTCGGCTCACGTCAACGGCAAGGCGTGTTGATCGAACTCGCGTCTGACGTGACGTTGCCCGCGTAGATCCAGCCGTATGGGGCTTCGCCTCCGACGCTGACGTAGTACCACTTGTTTCCCGACTCGTTGTACGTGTAGCACCAGCCGCCGAGTCGCGTGCCCGGCTGGAGCGTGTAGTTACTCGCGTTGTCACAGCCCTGGCCGGGCCCGTTCCTGAGCCAGATGGCGTTCTTCACGCTGGTGCCCCCAGGACCATTCACGACATCGTCGTCGTAGCAGGCCATGGCGTCGACGCCGATATTCGACGGTGTCCAGTTCGGCGCTTCGTTCGCCACGTTCGCGGATGCGTCCGCCGATACGGCTGGGGCGGCGCTCGCGGCTATGGGCTGCGCCGCCAGTACGGCGATCACGGCACTGCCGGTGAGGATGCGTCGGATGTTCACAGTTCTCCCTGGTCTCGTTCGGGCTCGTCGCCTCGCCGGCGACAGGACTGTGCTTGCGATGCTGCTGCTGCCGTTGAGTAGTCCATACGGCGCGGGTGCCGCGTTGAAATGACGGACGCCGCGCGGCGTGTGTCCAGATTGCCGTGGAGCCTGAGTGGTTGCCTTGTATAAAGGCGCACTCATGCAGGAGGGTTGACTGACGCGTGCACCGGCACGGGTCGCGGACGGAGGTTGAAACGTCCATGGAGTCGAGGAACAGGGGCGAGTATGTGGAGCGTCGCCCCTCCGAGCGATTACGCGCTCAAGTCGTGACGTACAGAGGTCATCGCACTGCAGGGCGCGGACCGGTCAGGCTCACTCTTCCCTCGGCCACCGTGACGTTGATCCTGGGCTGGGGGGATCCCCTGCAGTTGTTCCATGAGGCCCGGAGCGCACCGACGGCGCGGACGACGTGGCATGCGATGCTCGCCGGTCTGCGGACGTCGTCGATATGGGGCGGCTTCGGGGGTGTCGCGGAGGCGGTCGAGGTGGAGTTCACTCCGCTCGGCGCGTACCAGTGCCTGGGGTTGCCCTTGCATCACCTGGCCAACGGCCACACGCACCCGGATGAGGTGCTGGGCGCAGGCTGGTCAGCCAGGCTCACCGAGCAGCTGATTTCGGTACCCGATTGGGGAAAGCGCTGGGCGGTGATCGAGAACGCCCTGGCACGGCGGCTGGTGGACGCTCCGCCGCCCTCGCCAGTCGTTACCGAAGCATGGAGTCGGCTGCGCGCCTGCCATGGGCAGCTATCCGCCAAAGATCTGGCTGCCGCCACCGGCCGTGGCATCCGACGCCTGCAAGTGCTCTTCCGCGAGCAGATCGGACTACCGCCGCAATCCGTCAGCCGGATCCTGCGCTTTCAGCAGGCGCTTACCTTGCCGCCCGAAGCCTCCCGGTCGCTGGCTGACCGGGCGGCTCTGTGTGGCTACTACGACCAGGCGCACATGAACCGTGACTTCCGTGACCTGGCCGGACTCACGCCAGCACAGCTTTGCGTTCTCGCAGAGCGTGCCGTTTCCCGAGGCAAGGCTCCTATCGAAGGACGGCTGGCCAACGTCTTCGATCACTGAAGCTGCCCCAGCGTCGTCCGTCTCCTCCAGGGCCTGGCCACCGGCAGCATCCCGCTCGCCCACGACGCACTGCACCAAGAAACCCCCTGGCGAACCGTTACTCACCTGCACCTGCTGATGGACAGCGGTGTCCTCCCGCGAGTCGACCGGCAACTCCTCTTCGACCAGCGGTGGCCGACCGAACGGCTCGCCACCATTGTGGAACCCGAACACCGTCAGCTTCTCCGGCGTTTCGCACCAGATGCGACGCCTGCGGGCGAAGGCAGAGAAGTGCCGCGGACCCTCTCGCTTGCCGTGACGCTCCCCGGGCGGTGGTGGTGAACGCGGCGGCGCTGGTGGTCTCGCTGGTGCCGGTGGACGAAGACTCGGCGGCGGCTGCGATGCGGGCGCCGCTGGCGACCCGGTACAACACGGTGCGGCCGTTCCTGTCGCTGCTGGCGTCACGGTCAGCGTGGCCGCCGACACCGAGCAACGGCGCCCGATAGAGGGGGCATCCCATGAATCCGACTCCAGCCGGGGCAGCGCCCGGCCCCCCGGCCGCCATCACCTCCGTGTTCCTCACGTGCTCACCGACGCAGGGCACCGTGGCCTGGCAGGCCACGGGAGAAGGCGGATGCACGCTGGAGAACTTGACCATCGACCGGCAGGCCGAGGCAGTGAGCTGCTGCCCCAACAGCAAGCGCAGCAGGGGCCCGTCCACACCGGCCAGGCCGGAGTCGCCGTCACCAGGGTCTGGTTCTCCAACGAGGACTGCGGGCCCTGGCCCGTCCGGTGCCAGTGCACGCGCGGCACCGGTGGAATCGGCAGAAGCCTGACCTCCGGAAACCGTGAGCAACTCCAAGTGCTCCGCATCCTGCGACCGGCACCGGCCCCTTGACCATGGAGCTCCGGTTAGCCATCTCGGACTGTGTCTCCCCTTGGCGCACCACGTTTCCCCTTACCCAGGCACGGTTTCCAACAGCCACCCAGCGGAACTGGACAACAGAGTCTCAAGTCTGTGTCAAGACATCTCAGGGGGATAAGAAGTCAAGAAGGTTCGCGAGTCTTGATCGCTGCTGAGCCTGCTGTTTGGCTGGCCGACATGATGGATCTCGGGCCGGTTGCCTGGCCGCCTGCACCGATGAGGACCGAAAGGCTTGTGTTGCGTGAGTCCGAGCCCCGGGACCGTGCGACGTTCGTCGAGCTGCACGCCTCGCCGGAGGTGCACACCTATCTCGGCGGCCCCCGGCCGCGTGACGAGCTTGAGTGTGAAATTCCCGAGGTGCCCGGGCGGCGGCCCGGGAGTTTCGTCGTTGATCTCAACGGGTCGATGATCGGCCAGATCCTGCTCAGGAGAGCAACGGAGCACAGCCGCCCGGCGGCCGTGGGGAAGGTCGATCTCGGCTACCTGTTCCTGCCGCGGGCCTGGGGGTACGGGTATGCCGCCGAAGCGTGCACGGCGGCACTCGACTGGCTCGAAGCCGTCCTTCCCGGCGAGCCGGTGGTGCTCACCACCCAGACCGCCAACGCCGGCTCGATGCGCCTCGCGGCGAAGCTGGGATTCATGGAAGTGGAGCGGTTCCGGGCTTGGGACGCCGATCAGTGGCTCGGTCTGCGGTCGCCGGTACTTCCTTGCGATTGAGCCCGACGGCTTGGGTCTGGCGATGTGGTGTTGACGGAGCCGCGCGGGGTCGCAAGTCATGCAGGCGGCTGGAAAATGGCGCGAAGGCGCGTTGTTCGTCGAAGTGCTGTTGGGTCTGCAGGCAGTGATGGAGGCGTCCGAGGGAGCGGTTGCGCAGGTGGTGTTGGGCGGCGTTGTGCCAGTCGCCGTGCTCGCGTCGGCAGCGCTAGTGAGTGTTGGCGCCGGGTGAGGCATGGAGGGCTGAGAAGGCCCAGAGGAAGCCCGCGTGCATGAGTCGGTTGTTCTTGACGAAGCGGCGGCCGACGATGTCGGCGTACGGACTTTTCTCCCCAGTTGCGTACGGACGAAAGTCCCCAGCTCTGACCGCGGGCAGCGGCAACACGGCAGAGGATCCGGGCTGCGATCGATGCCCCGACCAGGGACACTCGCGCGATGAGCCACAGCACATCGTCTGAACCGATCGAGCGAGGGTGGGACGGGCCCTGGTATCGGGTCCGAATGGAGGAATCCCAGGCGTCGTTCCTGCCCAGGGACGGCGAGAACTTGGACGAGGTCTGCAACATCGAAGTCTTCGTGACTCTGAAGGATGGATATCGTTGGACCGCGACCGTGCGGAGGTCTCCGGGGCGCGGCGCCGGTGGGTCGGGTCCCAGGTGCGGGTGTTCACCGTCGCGGAAGTCGAGCGCCTGTGGAAACTCTGGGCAGGGACCGACGAGTCTCTCGGGGGCCGGTACTTCTGGGTTTCGGACGGCCTGATCGTCAGGGATCCCGGCATCGACAACATGACCGGCGTGATCGCCGGACTGATCGAGAACGGCAAGTTCTCCGAAATCTCTCAGCGGGTAATCAACAACTGATCCAGTGCTCGGCCGCCGGAAGCGACGCGGGGCGTCAGGCCACGTCTCTGTCCCGCTCGATTGCCTTGAAGCGGTTCTTGAGCCGGTGCCGGCATCTGGGGACGTTGATGCAGATCACTTCGGAGTGGTGGAGGAGTCGGTCGAGGATGGCGGTGGCGAGGACCTCGCCGCCGAAGACCTGGCCCCATCCGCTTCAGGTCTTGTTCGAGGTCAGGATGATCGAGCCCTTCTCGTAGCGCTTGGAGATGACCTGGAAAACCGTCGGCCGCGTTTGCCCCACACGGGCGTCACAGCGTGGAGCAGTGGGATGGGCTGGGTGATGTCGTTACGGTGACCACCGGTCAGGAGGACGGCGGGAGGGATGCCCGTGCGCCGGTGATCAGTCCAAGCTCGCCGGCCTTCCTGCTCCGGTCCATTGGGCTTCGCCCGTGTCGGCTCCCCTCTACGGCAGCATGCGGAAGCCGTCCACCGCCGCTCGGGAGAAGTCCAAGACGTTTGCGCCACCAGGTTCGGCCGGAAGGCTGATCAAAATCTTGGTGAGGGGCCGTTCGGTCGTATGCCTGGTGGCCCCTGGGTCCGAGCGGGGGCCGGGCTGATCGTCCAGGTGGCGGTGGTCCGGGTGCCTCACGCCCGGGCCGTCGTGGACCTCGGGTGTCACGCCTCCAGTACGCTGACGGCGGCCCGGTGATGGCGGGGCATCTCGATCTCGTCGATCAGTGCGATGGCCAGGTCCGCGTATGTGATCCGGCTGGCCGGGTCGCCGTGCTCAGCGATCCGGTACCGGCCCTTTCGTGTGCCCTCATGATCGAAGTCGCCTGCCGGGGCCACGTACGCCCAGTCCAGGTCCCCCTTCCGCAGCTCACCGAGGCCCGCCGCGTGGCCGAGATAGAAGGAGCGGTACTCGTTCGGGTAGCCGGGCTCGTCCATCAGGGGCACGCCGGAGGCACCAGGAAGGATCGATGCGAGCCCGACCACCACGAGGCGGTGCACGCCCGCCTTGGCCAGGCCGGTGGTCAGGGCCCTTGAGGACGCGGTGAAGAACTCGTGTGGTGGCACGGACAGGTCCGCGGCGGCACTGATGGCGGCGTCATGCGCGGCGGCCACACGCTCGACGCTCGCCGTGTCCGTGACGTCGCCCGCCACGACCCGCGCGTCGGTCAGATCGTCGTGGCCCGCCGGGTCGCGCACCACGGCGGTGACCTGGTGCCCGCGTCGGCGCGCCTCCGCAACAGCCTGCCGACCGGCCCGGCCGCCGGCGCCGAAGACCACGATGTTCATGACGAACCGCCTCTCACCACATCCGGAGCCCGTGCCCCGGCCAGTTCCCGGACGCTATCGAGGACCCCGGTTACCACGGGGATACCGGCTAGGGTGAGGCCATGAGGGAACCGCTGCCCGCCGACATGTTCGACGAACTGTGCCCGTCCTCGCTCAATCCGATCCGATTCGGCGACAAATGGGCAGCGCTCATCATTCGCTGTCTCGAGCGCGGGCCGCGCCGATTCTCCGAGTTGCGCGTGCCGCTGAGCCGCGTCACACCCAAGGTCCTGACCCAGTCGCTGCGGTCCCTCGAACGAGATGGTCTGGTCAGGCGCACCGTCTATGCCGAGGCCACCCCGCATGTCGAGTACGGACTGACGCCGCTGGGCCGCAGCATGCTCCAACCCCTAGCGATCGCCTGCGCTTGGACGGAGAAACACTGGGACGAACTGCTTGACGCCCGGGAGTCGTACGACGAAGCCATCCGCCTTGACCGCGCCGGATAACGACGCGACCGGTTGTCCTGCGCTGATAAAGGGGGCCGGACTCACACGGATCGCGGTTCGCGGTCACTCACACGCCCCTGATCGCTGGACAGGCGGAGGGTGGGTACGAGCCGGTCTGATGGTGCAATGCAGTAGCGGCCGGCGCCGGTCCAGAAGAGCATGAGCCGCCGCCGACCACGCGAACCCGACGGCCATCCCGATCACCCACAGCGGCGACGGGATGAACGGCCGCACGACTCCGAGGAGCGTACCCATGACCGGGTGGTACTGGCCCACGAGGTGCAGTACTACGTGGTCATGGTGGTACTGGCCCACGAGGGCCGAGCACGCAGCCTCTCCCCGTCGCCGACTCGCCCCAGCGGCCCTGCCCTCCGCCGTCGACGCCCCCCTCGCGCGCCGCCTGGTGTTCGCTCTGGCCGACGCCATGGTCCGTGACGTGGTGACCTACGGCCGGCACAGCCCACGGTGAACCGAACGTCGCCAGCGTCGCGAGCTGCCCGATCGACATGGATCGGCACCTCCCGCCGCGCGCAGGAGATAGTGATCCACAATCAGGTCGGCCTCACCCTCCGTCCGGCCAGCGAGAACCGCCGACAAACGCCCTTCTCCGGGGCGGGAGTCCTGCGACCGATCGCTCGCTCCTGACGTCGGTGCGGAGAACGTCCGACTGCGACGGGCGTGACCTGCTCCGACCACCTCAGCCAAGCAGAGAGCGCCGAGCCCCCGGTCCCCAGCAGGACGGTGGGCACCCGGTCGGGGAGTTCCCTGAGAACGGGGAGGACGCGGACGTGGCCGGTAGTGCGCGTGGGTGGTCGGGGCGACGTCTATCCAGAATCGCTCACTCTGTTGCACTCTGGACTGCGGGGGCCGTGCGGGAACGGACGGGCAGGGAGGGGGCGGGCGTATGCGAGCGACCGTGCTGGATGTGGTGCGGGACGTCGTGGGGCAACACGCGCCGCAGGAGCGTCATTTGGTCGAAGATCTCGCGGGCCTGGACTACGGCCTGGTGATACGGCGGATGCGGCAGGCTTCCTCCGGCGGACGGGCCGACCCGCTGGGCTTCGGCCTCGACGACATCGCGACCATGCTCACGCCCCTGCTAGTGCTGGTGGTCGACGAGGCGTGCCGCGCCGCCGTCGCGGACGGGACCGGACGGATGCTGAACCGGGCCATGACCGCACTCGGAAGGCTGCGCCCGTCCGCCCGCCGTACAGCCGCCCCGCCCGAGGTGCCCCGCCTCGACCGGCAGCAGTTGGCGTCCGTACGGCGGCGAGTGCGTGAGGAGGCGGTCCGGCGAGGCCTCGCCGACGCCGACGGCCTCGCGGACAGCGTGGTCGCACGGCTGGCGTTGGCGGGCACACAGGACCCGCAGAACGCCGAGCCCGGCGCGTCGGGAGGGCAGGCTGACGGTGGTGGTCGTCAGGGGGGCGGACCGGTCGGGTGAACGGGGACATGGAGGCGACTGTGCCCCGTCAGGCCCCGGTGCCTTCGGCCCCCGAGCCGGGTACGCTGCCCGCCGGGACGACCCTGCGCTTCCTCATCCTCGTCGTCGCGATGGCGGTGGCCACGCTCAAGATGCTGAGCGGCGTCCTGCGGCCCTACCCGGCACGGGACGTCCGGTTCCTCTGTGAGTTCGCAGCGGGCTACGACCCGAACAGCAACCTTTTCGACAACGTGGTGCGGAGCAACGCCCAGGCCGAGGCCATCAAGGAGTGCGCGAAGGGCGCCCCCGTGACGCCGGAGTGGTACGGCCTGGGCGGCAGCGCCGTCGTCCTGCTGGCGGCTGTGGCTGTGTACTTCCTGCTGCCGCGGTGGAAGCGGCTGCGGCGCGGTCTGGTGCCGTTGCAAGGCCGCGATCCGCACGGCGAGATCCGGGCCGAGCTCACCCGGGTGGCCGGGGCCGCCGGAGTGCACCCCCTGCCCGACCTCGTGGTCGACCTGACCGCCCTCGACGCCGGCGCGGTGGTGTTCGGCCGGGCGGGCAGGCGCACCCTCTGTCTCAACAACGGCCTGCTGAACGCCCGCCGATCCGACCCGGCCCGCTTCCGCGCCGTGGTTCTGCACGAACTGACCCATCTGCGCCACCGCGACGTGGACATCGCCTACGCCGTGACGGCGCTCTGGTGGGCGTTCCTCGTCCTGGCCACCGTCCCGTTCACCTTAGCGGTCGGCGGGAGCCTCGTCGCGGCGCAGTTCGGCTGGTTCATGGGCGCCGACGCCGTCTTCTGGCCCGCCGCCAGGCCGTACATGGTCAGGGAGGTCACGGCCGCCGCGTTCCTGTTCCTGCTGGTCGTCCTGGCCCGCGCCGACACCCTGCGCCACCGCGAGTTGTACGCCGATCGGGGGGCCGTGGCCCTGGGTGCCGATCCCGGCGTCTGGCGGACGCGGGCCGAGGGACCCCTGGCCCTGGACCGTCCGGCACGAAGCATCACGGCATTGTGGCGCAGTCACCCCTCATGGGAGGAGCGCTGCCGCGTGCTCAGGGATCCGGCGGGCCTTTTCGCCCTGACGAAGATGCCGTTGTTCCTGCTCGGCGCGGTCACCCTGGTCACCGGGAACGCGCTGAGCCACCTGTGGGGAGACCAAGCGGCCGCCTGGCTCGTCGGGGGCCTGGCGGCGGCCCTCCTGACAGTCTCGGTCTGGCGCGCGGCCTTGTACGCCGCGCATCGGGGCTTCCCCGGCGCCTCGTACATGCGGGCGGGCTCTGCGCTCGGAATCGGTCTGATCTGCGGCGAATTGCTGTCCGGGGCAGGCATCGGCCCCAACTGGTGGCCGACGCATGCGGAGTCCCTGCTCTTCCCCTTCCTCGGCGCCGTGGTCTACGTCTGCTGGCTGGCCCAGTGCAGCCGGCTGCACCTGCGGGCCACGCCTGGCACGCCGCCCCCTCTCCGCGGGGCGATGCTCGTCGCGGGCGCCGCTGGATGCGTCGTGGCGGTGGCCGGTCTCGGCTGGTGGATGGGCGAAGGCCAGTTCTGGCTGACCGGGAACCTGTACAAGGCGGGCGGCCTGGAGCAGCACATCCGCGAGGCCTTTCCCGGCCCCTGGGACCAGCACGAGCACTACGCGACGGTGCTGCCTTGGATCGCCACGGCGCTTGTGAGCGCGAGTGTCGCGGGCTCGACCCCTTTGATCGCTGCGGCCGCGGTGGTGCTGTGGGTGTACCCGGCCGTGCTGCTGCTCAGGCGGCCGCTGGCTACGGGGCTGCGGTCCACGGTCCTCACCGGGCTGGCCGGGGGCCTGCTCGGCGTCCTCGCCGTAGCGGCGGTGATGACGTACGTCCATTCCTGGCGCCCTCCGCTCGAAGAGCGGGGCAGCGCCTTCGGAGCCGTCTACATGTGGTGGCGGACCGTCGCCCTGTGGGCCGGGGTGGTCGCGACGGCGGCTGTCGTCGCCGTAACCACCCGCACCCACCGACTGCCCCGGGCCCTTGCCGCCGCGGGTATCGCCCACATCGTCGCACTGGCCGGTCAGTTCGTGCTCCAGCCCACCGACGGCTGCCTGGGCCCGCTACGGGTCATGGGCAACACCTGCCACTGGCTGCCCGATGCCTCGTGGCCGTTGACCGAACTACTGGTTCAGACGGCCGCGCCGGCCATGTTCGGCGCCGCCCTGTTCGCCGCGCTGCTGGTCCGACTCCCCCGTTCGGCAATACCTGCGGCACCCGCCGAAACCGTACGGCGTGTCTGGCCGACCCGGATCACCGTGGGCACCGTGGTGGGTGTGGCCCTCGTTTCGTCCGTGGTCGCGGTGCGTTCGGTGACGGACGGCGGCGCCGCCCTGGCGATGCCCGAGCGCCCCCCGGCCACGGACACCGCCGAAGGGGTACGCAGCTTCCAGTTGCTGGCCTGGTTCAAGACGAGCGGCCAGGCAGACGTCGTAGCCCTGTCCGCTCACTACGTCGCGCTCGAAAAGTGGTTGAAGCAGTCGACGGACGCTGAGAACGACACCTTCGACGGAGACGCCCTGCGGCCCATCTGCACCGGCCTCGCCCGCGACACGGCCACCGCACGAGACCATCTGGGCATACCCGACCCGGAACTGGGCCGCAAGTGGTCTGCCCTGCTGGCCAAGAGTCGGGACGCGGCCCGCGAGTGCACGTCCGTGCTCGACTCGCAGACGGACGACGTACAGCGCAACACGAAGATGCTGGAGCAACTCTTCGACGCCTACGCGCAGGCAGGCGATGCTTTACCAGACCTGACGGACCGGGTCGGCACCGCGCTGAATCAGTGGCCGCAGTGGAAGGCGAGCTGATCAGCCCGTACGGGATCGCACCGCCCGCCCCCGTCGAACGCGGTGGGCCCAAGGCCGGCCCTATGTGATGATTCGAACGAGTCGTATACGGCAGCGGAGGGTTGCGGCGGGCGCGAGAAAGGACGGGTAGCTGCGGGGGTGGAGGGTGGTGTCCGTGGCGGTGGGTGAGTCTGCGGTAGCCGGTCAGCCAGGACATTGGGTTCGGCCGCGCGGTGAGGTTCTCGACGTGGGGCGAGCCCTGTTCAGCGCGGGGTCCACCTCGGATGAGTCCTTCGGTAAAGCGCACATGTTCCGGCGAAGCTGTGCCGGATGGCGGCTGAGCAGCACAGGTTCCGTCAGCAACTGGGATGTTGCATGATCGAACGATGCTTATCGAGCTGGAGAAGGTCGCGAAGTTTCCATGGAGTCCCTGGCTGGCTCAGATCCGGACTCCATTCGGACGGACGGCGGTCCGCTGGTGCGGTGACCGGACCGCGGAGCCGGGCGAATACCACGTCGAGTGGACAGTCGATGAGGGCATCGTCTGGGGACGGAATGTGAAACCCGCTGCCGATTCCGGACCGGGGGTCCGGCCTGGCGGGCACTGCGTTGTCCTGCGAGGGCGGCTGAACCCCACAGAGGATGGTGCCGCCGTACTGGACTTCGACGGCAGTGTGATTCTGCTGGATCTCTCTGAACCGCTGCCCGAAGGTGTTGCCGGCACTTGGGTCGAGCTCTTCATCGAGCGCGAGAAGATCGCTCTCCATCCGTACTGCCTCTGACCCAGGAGATCAGATTCCGTCCGTCTCCCCAGTGCGACAAGCGGGTCTCGGCAACGCTGTGGGACACGAACCACATCGCCGCCGGTCCGACGGCCGCGGCCTGCCACCGACCGTTCCTCTGCCGCTGGCCGAGGGTCGGTTCACGGGGGGCCGGAGCAGTTCCCACAAGGGGCGTGAGCCTGACGCCCAGACTGCGAGGGTGTGGCGGCCGACGACGTGCAGCCGTTGCAGCTCGGCGAGGGCTACAGCCGGGGCGGTGACCCGGCCGTTCGTCACGATGACCGTGACGTCGGCGCCGTGGACCTGGCGGGCGGTGCCATTGACGGCCTGGAGGTCCGGTGTGTCCACAGCGGAGCCGGCGAGACCGTCGCGGCGGTGTCTGCACTGGATGACCCAGCGTCGCCCGTAGGGGTCGGTGGCCTTCACGTCGGCATCCAAGTCCCCGCCTCCCCTCGGAGCGGACCGTGTCCCGGCAGCCGCCACGACGCATCCGCTCGCGCACCGCGTCCTCGAACCGGCATGGTGCAGGGCGTCCAGCCGGGACAGCCCGTATCGCAGGCCCCGCGAGCGGGCCGCCCACCGCGCGTTCTGCTGCTTCTGGTGGAGCCGCCGCCGTCGGCCATCGCGGCGAGCACGGCGATGACGATCAGGGTCCACCAGGGGCCAGTCGACCTCAGCCACCACCAGGACGACGGCCCGGAGCCAAGCCGCCAGAAGAACGGTCAGCCGGTCGTCCGCGCGCTGCCACCGCTTGCCCCGCCTGCGGGGGCTGCGCCGCGCCGACGGGCGCCTTATGACGCGGCCGCGAGCCTGCGCCCCCGCCGGCTGTAGATGCTCGTCGTCGCACCGACGCAGCCCCGCGTTGAGGGTCTGGGCAGCACGGCTTCGGGGGGCTTCAGCGAGGAGGGCGACGACTCAAGCAGTCCATTGCCTCGGCAACCGTTCGACCTGCACCCGTATGTGTGCTGTAGATCACGTCGGGCCGGGTGCATCCCTTTCCCCGCTGCAGAGGTCAGACGTGGGCGCACAAGAAAGCTTTCGGTTCTCGAGGGGATGAAATGGCGATCAACAAGACGCTCACCACGGCGACGTTCTGCGCCGCGGCGGCTCTGGCACTGACGGGCTGTTCCGAGAACGAGGGAGGGTCCCAAAGTACCGGTCAGGCGAAGAACCCCGCTTCCGCCTTACCGTCGAAACCGGCCAATTCGCTCGTCGGCCTGACTGCCATGCAGATCGCCGACAAGTCCATCGACCTTTCCAAGAGCGCCAAGTCCGTGCGGTACAAGGGAACCATTGCAGACAAGGGCGTCCCCCTTGGTGTCGACGTCACGGTCGACAAGGCGCGGGCCTGCAAGGGCACGATGGCCAGGGACGGGGCCAATGTCACGCTCCGAAAGGTGGGTGAGGACTCCTATCTCAAGGGCGACGCGGCCTTCTGGAAGCAGATGGGAAAGGAGAAGGGCACCCCGGCAGCCGAAGCCGACGCGACAGCCGAGGTGCTCAAGGGTCGCTGGCTGAAGACGCCCAAGGGCATGGCGAACGGTACCGAGCAGGTATGTGACATCGACCAGGCGTTCAGAGAGATCGAGGAAACCACGGATCTCACCAGAAGCGCCGACAGCAGCGTCAACGGCCAGCCCGTCGCGGTGCTGACGAGGACGGGCGGCGCGGGAACCAAGGCCGCCCTGCTGTACGTGGCGGCAAAGGGCAAGCCCTATCTGCTGAAGGCAACCGTCGGAGCCGGGAAGGGAGCGGTCACGCTCGAGTTCAGCGAGTACGACAAGCCGGTCACCATCACGGCACCGCCTGCCGGAGAAGTACTCGACACTGAGTGAGTGTTTGACATCCCTGGTCGTGCGGCCAGGACATCGGGATGCTGGTTGCCATGGCCATTGGTGGGGTGGTTCGAAGGTATTGCCGGGAGTGTGGGGTGCCGCTGTCGCCGACAAAGTCGGCGACAGCGGTGTT